>JALEGM010000289.1 GCA_022763145.1 Aquisalinus sp.
AATATCACACCGCCGGGGATCAAGAAGATGCTGCGCCAGCTCGATGACGGCAATGACAACAAGCTGTGGACCAAATGCCCAAACTGCGGCGAGATGGTTTTCCACAAAGACCTGGAAGCCAATCAGCATGTCTGCCCCGCATGTAGTCACCATATGGCCGTCGGTGCTGCTGAGCGCTTTGAAGCACTTTTTGATGAAGGTAAATGGGACAAGATCGAACTACCCGATGTTGTCGCTGACCCGCTGAAGTTTCGTGATGAAAAAAAATATACGGACCGCCTCAAAGAATATCGCCGCAAGACAAGTGAGAAAGACGCACTCACCATTGGCGCCGGCAAGGTTGATGGCGTAAACACAATTATCGCTGTACAGAATTTTGCCTTTATGGGCGGCTCGATGGGTATGGGACTCGGCGAAGGTATCCTCAAAGCGGCACAAGAGGCAGTTTCTCGTAAAGCACCGCTAGTCATTTTCACAGCGTCAGGCGGAGCCCGTATGCAGGAAGGCATCCTATCTCTGATGCAGATGCCGCGTACAACTATTGCCGTACAGATGGTTAAGGAAGCCGGGCTACCTTACATCGTCGTGCTGACCCACCCAACCACTGGCGGCGTCACCGCGTCTTATGCCATGCTCGGGGATGTGCATCTGGCAGAACCTGGCGCACTTATTGGTTTTGCAGGCCCTCGTGTTATTGAACAAACAATTCGCGAGAAACTGCCGGAAGGTTTTCAACGTGCAGAGTATCTGAACGAGAAGGGCATGGTCGATATGGTAGTACCAAGGCCTGAGATGAAGAAAACTCTATCAGGCCTCTTGCGGGTGTTCATGCGCCACGGCGTCAAAGCAGCTGAGATGCCAGATAATGTGACACCTCTGCCCGTCATCACAGCACCTGAGCCGGATAGTATTGAAGCTAACCATAAGGCGAGCGATAAAGACGCACTCGACAAGGCAGCGGAATAATTCATGAGCCCTGATTTGCGTGATGTGGCGGCAGCCGATATCCGCGCGCTGTTGGCACGCCTTGCAGAAACACGCCCGCGCAAGATTGATCTCGGGCTCACACGTATACTGAAAGCACTCGAACGACTCGGCAATCCGCACTTGCGCCTGCCGCCGGTCATTCATGTGGCCGGTACGAATGGCAAAGGCTCAACAATCGCCTTCATGCGCGCGATTCTAACCGCTGCCGGATTGAAAGTGCATGTCTATACCTCTCCTGATCTTGTCCGTTTCAACGAACGCATCGTGCTTGCCGGCAAAGAGATCAGCGATGCGGAACTTGCCCGCGTGCTTGGTAAATGCGAAGCCGCTGCCGGTGATCTGGAACTTACCTACTTTGAAGCTGTAACGTGTGCGGCATTTCTGGCATTTGCTGAAGCACCCGGCGATGTATTGTTGCTCGAAGTTGGTCTAGGTGGTCGCCTAGATGCGACTAATGTGGTTGAGGAGCCACTTGCCAGCGTCATCACACCTATCGGCTATGACCATCAGGAATATCTTGGCGACACACTTTCGGGCATTGCCGAGGAAAAAGCAGGCATTATCAAAAAAGGCCGACCAGTGATTATCGGCCCGCAACGCACTGAAGCCTATGATGCAATCATCAATCGTGCCTTACTATTTGGGGCTGATACTCACAGCGCCAGCGAGGAATGGCATGCTTTTGTAGAACAGGGGCGGTTTATCTTTCAAGATGAAACCAGTTTATCTGATCTGTCACTGCCCAGATTATTCGGTGCTCACCAGATTGAAAATGCTGGGCTTGCCATAGCTGCCTTGAAAGTTGCCGGACTTGCACCAAACGACGAAAAAATTTCTGAAGGTTTGGAAAACGTCTTCTGGCCAGCACGCTTGCAACGCCTCACTTCTGGGCCGCTGATTGAGCTTGCTCGCGAAAGGGCACACGAGGATGTCGAGATCTGGCTTGATGGGGGACATAACCCTCATGCAGCGCGCGCGCTAGCGCGCGGCATGGCCGACCTTGAGGAACGCCAACCACGCCCCCTTATCATGATCTGTGGTATGCAGAATAATAAAGACGCTGAAGGATTTTTCACCTGCTTCGCAGATTTGGTCTCTACCGTGCTGACAGTGCAGGCCAAACATGCTGCTGCGACAGATGCAGATCTGTTGGCCGCAAAAGCACAAAAAGCCGGACTGCCTGCCAGCACCGCCGCTTCCATTTCGCAAGCGGTCAGCGCCGCACTGGAAACCTCTTTCCGCTCCAATGAAGGCGCTCCAAGGCTTCTGATCTGTGGGTCGCTCTATCTTGCTGGTGAAATACTGCGCGAGAACAGCTAGACGCTAGCTTATAAATAGACAGAACTTGGCGACGTGCATTCCACTTACTTTTGTGGCATTCTTCTCCAAAACAATAAGGAGGAACCGATGTCAATTCAGCGCACGACCCGGCCAGAACAACATTATGTCTATGTCGAACGGGAAGCATCATATGATGGTGCAGAGATTGCCGAAGCGATGGGCTCAGGCTTTGGGGAAGTTTACATGTTTACCGAGCAGGAGGGCATCGAACGGCTTTCCATGCCTGCCGCAATCTATATGGACATGCCTGCAGGTGACAAAATGACCTTCCGCACCGCAATTTTTGTCAGTGCACCTGATGCCGCACGCTGCAAGGGGAATGTCAAAGCTGCAACGATCCCGGCTGGTGACGTCATGACAACCACACATACAGGCTCTTACGCCACTATGAACCAAAGCCATCAAGCTCTGTGGCAACACATGGAAGCCAACTCCATTCCTGCTGCAATGCCAGTCTGGGAGGTTTACGTGGACGATCCAACAACAAAGCCGGAAGAAGAAGTTCGCACAGAAATCTATAGGAAAATTGGTAAGTAGAACAAGATTATTATCCCTCACCAACTACTATATGCCACTAAACGAGAGTAGCAGCTGCCGCTTTATCCAAAGCAAAATCTTAATTACGGTAACGCGTGAGCGGATTATAAATTCTCGAACGACAGTATACGGCATCAACGCTAAGCTAATTAGTAAGCAACATACCTGCTGCCCGATGAGCATTTGCTTCAATGAGAGCCCATTTTTGTTCTTCGATCATATCTTTTGTCGCGATCCATGATCCGCCGACGCAGGCAACATTGGACAATGCCAGATACTCCGGCGCCTTTTCCGCGCTTATACCACCGGTTGGACAAAACGTAATCTTTGGTAACGGCCCTTTCAGTGCCTTCAAATAGGTAGTTCCGCCAGCTGATTCGGCCGGGAAGAACTTCTGAGCCATGAACCCCTCCTCCGCTGCAGTCATAGCTTCACTGGCGCTTGCAACGCCGGGCAGACTCGGAATGCCACACTTTTTCAGTGATTGAAGAAGCGATTTTGTCGCGCCTGGCGTCACCAGAAAGTCTGGCTGGCACGATAAGGATTTTTCGATATCTTCTTCAGACAATATCGTCCCCATACCAATAATAAGGTCCGGCTGTTCATCCTTCATGGCCTTCACTGCATCAACAGCGACAGCAGTCCGCAATGTTGCCTCAATGACCTGGAGCCCGCCCGCTGCTAATGCTCGAACTAGTGGCACAGCGGTCTCCACCGCACCTATTTCCAACACTGGTATCACACTTGCTGCTTGCAGAATTTTATCAATCTTCATGATAGTCTCTCTTCCAGAAATGCAGCTGCGCCATAAAGAGCAGCACCATCCTGCATAATCAACCTGACGGGAATATCTTCCAGATAAGTTCGCATCCTGCCTTTATCCAGGAAGCGATCCACAAACGCGCTTGCCACAAAAAAATCCTTGATTCTGGGCAATATACCACCTCCGAGCACCACCCCCTGTCGTGCACCACTGGCAAGCACAGCATCCCCAACAACACTGCCCAGCACCTCACAGAACATCGACACAGCCTGCACAGCAATAGGATATTCTCCTGTCAGGGCCGCCTTGGTAATTTCATCAGCTTGCAGAGAGGCTCTTGGCGTATCAGACATGACACATAAAGCCCGGTGGATATTCACAAGCCCGCGCCCTGAGAGGACTCGCTCGACTGAAACCCGTGGGTGCTCCCGGGCAATAAACTTCATGACCTCAATCTCTGCTTCTGTTCGAGGCGCAAAAGCCACATGCCCCCCTTCCGTGGACACTACAATCTGGCTGCCCTCTGACGGCACGACCAAGGCCTGCCCAAGGCCTGTTCCCGGACCAATCACCAGTAATGGGGAAGATGGCTCTCCCGACCCAACACGGATGCTCGCAAAACTGTCACCCGGCAAATACGCTACACCTGCAGCCAGTGCATGGAAGTCATTGATCACATGCAAAGTATCGAGTGCCATGCCTGATTTTGTTTCATCAACTTTAAGTCGCCAGTGAGAATTGGTGAACGTCACTTCCTCGCTTGAGACCGGGCCAGCGACCGCAAAGCAAGCATGGCTTGGGCGAAGCCCTACTGATTCAAGATAGGCATCTGCGGCATCACGAACAGTTTCAAAATCCACAGCACGAAAATTCTGCATATCCGTGATTTGCCGACCCCCATCTGTAGGCACAGATATACCAAACCTGGCATTGGTACCACCAATGTCAGCAACAAGAATTGCCTTTGTCATTCTGCAGGCTCCATCTGCCTGCTGTGCTCACTCAGATCGAATGACATCGCCCCTTGCTCCGCCCCCGTAACCAGGGACCGCATGCCGGCAAATAACTCACGCCCCGTTCCCCAATGCTCCTCTGAAATCGGCACTGATAATGGTTCTCTACGTTCCAGTTCATCCTTACTCACCAGTACTTCCAACGTACCCTTGATTGAATCAAGACGGATTATATCACCAGTACGGATTAAACCGATTGCACCACCATCAAGCGCTTCTGGTGTCATGTGAATTGCTGCTGGCACTGTACCGCTAGCCCCTGACATGCGGCCATCTGTGACCAACGCCACCTTGTACCCTTTATTCTGCAGAACACTGAGAGGGGGGGTCAGTTTATGCAGTTCCGGCATTCCGATTGCCTTAGGCCCCTGAAAAGGAACGACAGCGACAAAATCTTTTTCAAGCTCACCCGCCTTGAAAGCTTCCATCAATGCCTTTTGCGAAGAGAAAACAATCGCCGGCGCCTCAACGATTTGGCGTTCTGTCTTAACTGCCGAGACTTTTATCACGGATCTGCCAAGGTTGCCATCGAGAAGCACAAGGCCACCCGTTGGCGAAGCAGGTTCTGTGACAGTCCCCAGAATTTCCGAGTTTCCTGATACATCCGGCGGTGATTGCCAAGTCAGCTCCCCATCCCGCATGACCGGCTCTTTGGCATAATGGCTAAGTCCCTCACCAAAAACAGTTTTCACATCTTCATGCAACAAGCCAGCCGCCAGAAGTTCCCGGATGAGAAAGGCTAATCCACCCGCTGCATGGAAGTGATTAACATCTGCATAGCCATTAGGGTAAATCCGACACAATAGAGGTGTTACCTTGGAAAGATCACAAAAATCTGTCCAGTTGATCTCAATACCAACTGCCCGAGCCATTGCCACAAGATGGATAGTATGGTTGGTAGATCCGCCTGTCGCGTGCAGGCCCACAATCGCATTCACAACCGCCTTCTCGTCTATAACTTCATAAAAGGGTGTATACGCCTCACCAAGCGACGTGATCTCAGCAACCCGGTACGATGTTTCCCGAACGATCTTGTCCCGCAAAGGTGTGCCCGGATTGACGAATGCAGAGCCTGGCAAATGTAGGCCCATAATCTCCATGAGCATCTGATTAGAGTTGGCTGTTCCGTAAAACGTGCAGGTACCCGGTGAATGATAACTGCGGCTTTCCGCTTCCAGAAGCTCATCCCGACCGACCTTGCCTTCAGCATATAACTGACGCACGCGAGCTTTTTCATTATTGGACAAACCCGACTGCATTGGTCCTGCGGGCATGAAAATAATTGGTAAATGGCCGAATCGCGCCGCCCCTATAAACAGCCCCGGCACGATCTTATCACAAACGCCGAGCATCAACGCCCCATCAAAAACATTGTGAGATAACGAGACAGCCGTCGCCATTGCGATCACATCCCGGGAAAACAGGGAAAGATCCATGCCTGGCTGGCCTTGCGTCACGCCATCACACATTGCCGGCACACCGCCAGCAATCTGGGCAGTTGCCCCAAGATTGGAGAGTGTTTCCTTGATAATATCAGGATACGCCCCAAGTGGCTGGTGCGCTGAGAGCATATCATTATAGGCTGTCACAATGCCGATATTTGGCGCTACACCTTTCGCCAGGATCGACTTCTCTGATGCCGGACAAGCTGCAGCAGCATGTGCAAGATTGCCGCATGAAACCGATGTACGGTGCGGACCACTTGCCGCGGCACCTCGCATTTGCGCCACATATGAAGCCCGCGACTCTTTGCTGCGTGCTCTGATGCGGTCAGTTACGGCAGCAATCATATCATTCAGCTTTGCCACATCATCTCTCCTATGGTGACCAACATACCCAGAGGTCAGGCCGCGTCCGCAATATTGCCCGCACCGGCATTGCCTCAACAGGGCCGTCTTCAAGGGATGCCTCAAAGGTGCGCATTTTTTCTACTCCAGATAGAAGGAGAAACACGCGCCGCGCCTCCTGAACCTTCCTTAGGCTGAGCGTCAAACGATCCAGGTAGTCGCCTGTAATGTCGCTCGCACGAGCCTTAATAGCAACAACATCCGGCGCTTCATGAGACAACGCCACATCAAGCCCGTCTGCATATGGGAACCATGATGCAGTATGCCCATCATTACCCATTCCCAGAACAACAACATCCAACGGCGAGGCCAGTCCGGCTACTTCGTCACTTAACCTCTCTGCTGCATTCGCAGGTGTCGAATCTGCTCGCCACATGCCCTGCAAAGACATATTAGCGGCGGCGGCTTGCTTTAGAGTACGCTGGACGAAAGCCTCATTGGACCCTTTGTCTGTAGGTGGCACCCACCTTTCATCTACCAATATGCCAGATACACTCTGCCAATTACATAGTCGCTCGGATAAGTGCAGATAAAGAGCTGCTGGCGTGGACCCTCCAGATAAAGCAATCGTAGCCTTATCACTGCGAGATAACTCAGCCTCAATCACATCCGCAAGGCGGGCTGCCATTGCCTCTTTAGAAGCAAACTGAATAACCTCAGGTGCTAGTTTCATCAAACCATTCCTGGTTATCACGATCAAGCATCATAGCCGCCTGCGCTGGGCCATCAGTGCCGGCGGCATATTTATGAGTTGGCGTTGCATCCTGCTTCCAGGCATCAAGTATGCCGTCAACCCACTCCCAAGCTGCCTCCACCTCGTCGCGACGCATGAACAGACCAAGGTCGCCGCGCACGACTGCCATAAGCAGGCGCTCATAGGCATCAGGGTAGCGTGCAGAGAATGCATCTGCATAACTCAAGTTGAGCGGTACATATCTCAATCGCATACCGCCTGGTCCAGGATCTTTAGTGACGAGCAGCAACCGCATACCTTCATCTGGTTGCAATCGGATCACCAGTCGTGTCGGTTGCAGCTGATTTCCTTCTGGTGCCACCAGGGCATGTGCAACATCCTTAAACTGAATTATGATCTCTGAGCGTCGCTCTCGCATACGTTTGCCGGTTCGAAGATAAAAAGGTGTTCCCTTCCATCGCCAGTTGTCGATGTTTGCCTTTAGGGCGACGAATGTCTCGATGCCACTCGAGTCACCAAGTTCATTTTCGTAACTCGGCACCGCTTCCCCCTTTAAGGCGCCCTCGCCATATTGACCACGCACCGTGGTCTGCCTGACATTCTCTAATGTGATTGGCCGGAGCGCACGAAGTACTTTGATCTTTTCATCGCGGATAGTATCCGCACCAAGATCAAGGGGGGGCTCCATCGCCACCAGACATAACAACTGCATCAAATGGTTTTGGACCATATCACGAAGTGCCCCGGCAGTGTCATAGTAACTTGCACGCCCACCAGCACCAATGCTTTCAGCCACTGTAATCTGAACATGATCTATCACATTCGCATTCCAGACAGGCTCCAGCAACGAGTTCATGAACCGAAGCACAATCAGGTTCTGGACAGTCTCCTTGCCAAGATAATGGTCGATACGGAAGATTGACTGCTCATCAAATACTTCACCTACAGCTTCGTTAACCTCATGGGCGGTCTCCAGGTTTTTACCAATAGGCTTTTCCAGAACAATACGAGCATTTACTGACTTAAGGCCAGCCTGCTCAATATTCTGACACACAGCGCCATAGATTCCGGGAGGTAGCGCAAGATAGAACACCCGTTGTTTGTGCCGGTCATCATCTAACCGTTCTTGCAATGGCTTCCAATCAGCATCTGGCGAGGTTGCATCCAACCCGGCATAGTAAATGTGCTGACTAAAAGAGGCCCACTCATTATCATCAACCTGATCATCAGGATGAAATGCCTTGAAACTCTCAAGCGCAAGTTGTCGGTACGCATCATCAGACATCTGCGTACGCGCCGTACCAACAATTCTGGAACTCTCAGGAATTTGGCCATCCCGCCAACGGTGAAACAGCGCAGGAATCAACTTGCGCAGCGCCAGATCACCCGCAGCCCCAAAAACGACAATGTCAAAAGCAACAACAGGTATTAGCTGAGGAGAAGAAGTATCTGTTTCGACACTGTTCATAAAACTACCTGCTCTAATTTGATGGTGCGTACACGCGTAACATACACATTAACGACAGATAAATCATCCTTTGGTAAAAAAAACCCGCGACCAGCTTATGATCGCGGGGCTTCTTCCAAGAAGATAGTGGCGCTTAGAAGCGAACTCGTGCTCTTACGCCATATGTACGTGGGCGGTTGAAAAAGCGGGTATTGTCAAACTCTGTGATAATAATAGCTTGCTCACGCTGCTCGTCTGTCAAGTTATTCACGTATGCTTCGAACCGAAGCTTGTCATCGTCACCATGTGAGTATCCAACACCAGCATCAAATGTCCAATAACCTTCGACTTTGTCGTTAAGGCGAAGCCTTGGATTATCTGGATTTTGATAGTCAGTCCCATTGAAAATAGTCATGAACTGTGACGAACGGTAGCCAGCAGAACCAATAAAGTCCCAACGACCTGTGTCTGTTTCAATCGCCTTAGATAAGGAACCATTGAACTGGACGTTTGGTGTCCTAGGCAGCTCATTACCCTCAATGGACTGGTTAACAGCCTCATCCGGAGACACATCTGCCTGGAAGCGGCTGTCTTGAATCTCCTGAGAGTCGATGATCTCTGTTTCAAGGAAAAGTAGATTTGCTTTTAAGTTCCAATTACCCGGGAACTGTAACCCTCCCTCAAACTGAGCACCGTAAATTTCAGCACTAGCTGCATTGAATGTAAAACCAACAACATTACCACCAAGGTTAGCAATCTCATCATCGGTTAGTTCGATGCCCTCAAACTCAACTATTTGAGCCGTCGAAAGCAAACTGGTCAGTTGTAAGTCCTCATAATCATAGAAAAAGGCTGTCGCATTGAACGTTGCATTAACGTCGCCAATTGCGAACTCATTTTTCGATCCAAACTCATACAACGTCACACCCTCTTCATCATAGGTCGGCGCCAAAGTGTCAGTATCAAAGTCAATAGGAGCATTTGTCGCTGGCGATGTAGCCGCCAACCCTTCGGTCCCGGCAATATTGTCATTAAATCCGCCAGACTTATTACCAGTGGCAACGAGTGCATAAAGAAGGTTGTCTTCAGAAAGATCGTATTCTGCTCGCAAACGCCAATCCACAAAGTCGTTCTGCAGGCTGCCATTTTGGATCGCAAAACTAGAATTGAACGGCGCCAGCGAGAAATCTATTACACCATCGAATGCACCATTGATGAAGTTGCTACAATCTCCAACAAATGCGAAATCAAAGTCAGAACACAACGGCCGAGTTGTTGGGTCGGGAAATACATCTTGAATCTGTTGCCCGCCTGGAAATATGTCATCAAAGCCGTCACGATCGCCAAATTGGCTTATTCCGTCAAAGAAAAACGCAATTGCCTCATTTGCATCAATTTGTTCATCTCCGTTCGTATCTGGATTAAATATCGTTCTACCAAGACCAGTAAACTGGAAGCCCTCTGTGCCATGACCTACGGCATTCACTGTACAACAATCAAAATTAGGCCCACCAATGCCGAAAGCATAGCGTGCATTGATGCCGAATCTTTCTTTTTCGTCTTCTGTATAGCGCAGACCACCGGTTAGACGGAAACGCTCACTAACTTCGTAGGTTGCATCGGCATAAATAGACACACTTTCAGTATCTGTACGCTGATTAAACTCCACACCCTGGAAGAACGCATTTCTGTCTCCGGTAGTTCCAAGGAAAGTCGCCTGATTTTCGAGGAAATAAAACGCGCCTGCCGTCCACAAGAATTTTTCCTCTTCACCAAAGAGGCGTATCTCGTGGACTACAGATTCAGAATCCGTAGTGAATTTTACGCGACTAAAGTTATCGAATACGGAAGCAAACGGGACGAACGTATCTAAAGCACCCGCATAGTTTGGCCCTGCAGGCGTGATAAACTCGAAATCATAAACCAGGTCACGATAGGAACCGATGTATTCCAGACTGAAATTATCAAACTCATACTCCAGATGCGCCTTGAAACCCCAATGTTCTGTATCTTCTCTAGGCGTAAAGCCTCGCCCAAAGACTTCTCTTGGATCAGAAATATCTTCCGGGTTCACGCCATTTCCTAACGGGTTGGCATAGTTCGTACCGGTATAGCCTGTACCCTTTTGCTCAATGTAGTCATACGTAAGCGTAAGCTTAGCTCTGTCCGTGAGCTCATTGAGATATGTGGCACGGAAACCCATATCATCAGCCGCTTCTGCAACACCAACACCTTCTGCTTCCGAAGTAGGAATGTTTAACCCCAAATCAGCACTATCAGGCGTGACGCTTTTATAATAACTGTCATGCTCTTTGGCGAAACCGGCAATTCTGAATGCAGAAGTATCTGTTAGAGGAATGTTTGCCATCCCCTCAACAGTTGTTTCATCAAAATTACCGTATGATGCCTCAAGCATGAAGTCTCGCACGCCAAGGCCAGGCTTCCACGGAATGATATTTACAGAGCCAGCCGTAGCATTCCGGCCACGTAATGTGCCTTGTGGCCCAATATTCACTTCCACGCGCTGGATGTCAAAGAATGCTGCACCGAAACCAGATGGGCGGGGAACGTATACGTCATTGAGGTGTGTCGCTGCAGCAGGGTCACCAAGTTCTGTATTATTACTGGAACCAATACCTCGGATAAATACTTCAATATTGCCCTGATTGTTGGCAATCGAGAGACCTGGCACTTCGCCATCCAAATCCTGGATGTTCTGCACACCGACAGCCTTAAGGTCATCACCATCAAAAACAGCAGCTGTGCCAGCAAGGTCTTGCAGACTTTGCTCACGGCGCTCAACGGTAACGATGATAACGTCTTCTTCATCGAGCAGAGCCAGCTCGTCTTCCTCATCCTGCGCAAGCGCAGCAGGCGCGACCAAACAGCTCGAAAGCAGTAGAGAAGTTAAAATAGAGTGTTTGCTTAAGCCCTTCATAATTTGCCTCCCACGGCTATGGTTATAGTTATGACAACGTTGTCTTTTTCGAGAATATAACGCCCATATTAAATTCTCGTCAATTGTATTTGAGCAACAGTCTTTACTTACTTACTCATCACCCAACCTGCGGCCCAGAGGTAGAGGACCCAAACTTCATCGCATAAGGCAAGAACAAGGGCTCACGCTCGATCTCAGGATTCTCACTGATATCCATGAGTAACCGAATGGCGCCAACCCCAAGTCCACGAACTGATTGATTGATAGTTGTAAGCTTTGGCCAGACAACTTCCGAGATTGTTCCGCCATCGAAACCAACTAGCGAACATTCTAGCGGGATCTGTATTCCCATTTCATGAGCGGTAGCGAGAACGCCCGCCGCCATTTCATCGTTAGCCGCAAAAATAGCTGTGGGCGGAGAATCCAAGCCGAACAGGTCATGCGCCGCCAACCTGCCTGAATCAAAATCAAAGTTTCCCGAAACCACTAAGGAGTCATCATAAATAATTCCTGCATCATTCAGGGCTTTTCGATAACCTCGACTTCGCTCCATGGCAGAAAGATGATTCTCTGCACCAGCGATGTGCCCAATGCGTTTGTGGCCAATGGAAACCAGATAATTTGTTATTTCCCGCGCCGCCTCGAACTCGTTAATTGCTACATATGCCTCTTGTTCTGCCGGATTGAGTGGCGATATACGCACAAACGGTGTTGCCGTTCGCTCCAAAGCATTGATGATTTCCTCATCATCACAGACAGGTGGTGTCAGAAAGACGCCGTCTACCTTCGTTGTAGCCAAAAACCTCTCAACTTGTTTCGAAATATCATCGTCAGACAAGATTTCCACAACCAAGTGATACCCTGCCTCCTGGCAAGCACTTAGCGCACCGTGCAATATGTCAGCAGAATAGTCACCTTGCGGATTCTCATACAGCAGTCCAAATGCAAAGGACTTGTCTGCTCGTAGACTCCTGGCAAAGAGGTTTCTCTTGTATCCAAGACGCTCTATTGCTTCCAGAACTTTTGCGCGAGTCGCCTGCCGTACAGAAACTTCATTATTAATTACCCTAGATACCGTTTTGATCGACACGCCAGCCAATTGCGCGACATCAACTATGGTAGCAGCAGCGGCCTTTCCGTTAGGCAACTCAGGCATCGATCTCGAAGGCTACATGTAAGTCAGCGAGAGATGACCCACCAACCCACAAGTCAAACGCTCCCGGCTCCACCCCATACTCCCTGCACCTACGATAGAAAGACACATCAGCCCGAGATAAGGAGAAGCGTACGTCCCTGTCTTGCCCTGCAGGTATGAGAATTTTTTCAAAAGCTTTTAACTCTCTAACAGGCCTTGTGATACTCCCGACACGGTCACGAACATACAATTGCACAACTTCGTATGCGTCTTTCAATCCAACGTTCCCCACGCGGACCGACACTTCCAACTCACCGCCTTGAGTAAGTTCATTTGAGAGAATGGTAAGGTCGCTATACTCAAAATTCGTATAACTCAACCCAAAGCCAAATGGAAAAAGCGGCTCAAAACCATCATCAAGATGAAAAGCCGTCATTCCAAAAGAAGTCTGCTCTGCACCTGCAGGAATATCGTCGATAGACATGATGCTATCGTGTGTAGCGGGGCGCCCACCGTTTTTCTTACTGTAGTAAATTGGTATCTGCCCAACGGACTTAGGCAACGTGAATGGCAACTTACCAGAGGGGGCCGCTTTACCGAATATCAAATCACTGATAGCGGGGCCCGTCATTGTACCCGGATGCAAGGCAAATAAAACAGCATCAGCATGCGGCAAGAGATTGCCGATCGTCAAAGGTCGACCAGACAGAATAACAACAATTACGGTCTTGCCTGTAGCCTTCAGGCGCCTGACCAGTTCTACTTGGTCGCCCGGCAGATTTATGTTGGCTCGACAATGGGCTTCACCAGATAAAATGGCCTCTTCACCAATAATCGCCACGACAACGTCGGAGCGACTTGCTTTTTCAACAGCAACTTCAGCCAACTCACCACAGCTTGATCGAGTAGTTTCAAGGCCCTTTTCAAAAACCACCTCACAATCCCCATGCAGACTATTTTGAAACGCCTTTAGAGGCGTCACGCTAAGCCCGGAATCTCCATCAAAAACCCATGTACCTAACTGCTCTTGTGGTTGGTCCGCCATGGGGCCAACGAGGCAAACAGAGTCAATACTCTTTTGATCAAGAGGCAATACCGCATCGCGGTTCTTCAACAATACAAAACTTTCCGATGCCTGGTGGTGGGCACAATCATTAATCTCCGCCTTAGAAGCTCCTAACTTATAATCCCTTGGTGTATACGGCGCATTGAAAAGTCCAAGATTTTGCTTCAGCGTGAGCACACTCATAACCATAGCATCAACGGCATCACCACTAATCTCGCCTGCACACACCAGATCCTCAAGGTGCTTTTCATACATATCGCTCGTCATCTCTATATCGATACGAGCCTCCGCCGCCTGATAAGCAGCCTCTTTATCGTCCGAAGTTATGCCATGCACGGATAATTGCTTAATAGAGTCCCAATCGCTCACGACAAGGCCAGCAAAACCCCACTCATCACGCAATACACCACGAATAAGCTCTTTATGCGCCGTTGCCGGTATTCCATCCACATCACTTAAAGATGACATGACCGACGCGACGCCCGCCATCACCGCTTCTCTGAATGGCTCGAGATGAACATTCCGCAGTTCGAACTCCGAGACATTAGTCGAGCTATAATCTATGCCAGCCTCAGAGTCACCGTACCCAACAAAATGCTTTGCACACGCAGCTATAGAACCCAAAGCAGCTAAATCTTCACCCTGAAATCCTTCTATCAGCGCACGTCCAAAAACAGCATTTAGAAAAGGGTCCTCCCCGAAACTCTCAGCAATACGCCCCCACCTCGGATCACGTGAAACGTCTATCATGGGAGCGAATGTCCACCGTATACCAGCTGCATAAGCCTCCGATGCGGCAAGACGAGCGGCTTCTTTTGCAAGGTTAGTATTCCAGGTAGCCGCTTGCCCGAGCGGTATTGGAAAAATTGTTTTGAAGCCGTGAATCACATCACGAGCAAAAACAAGAGGAATGCCACACGGGCTTTCCTCGAGTGCAATTTGTTGCAACTCATTTACCACGACAGGATCAACGACATTGATGATTGATCCAACCCTGCCTTCGCGAATTGCTTCAAGAAGTGAGCTATCGGATCTCCCCCCCGACCCATCAACCTGCCGCAACTGCCCAATCTTGTCGCGCAGACTCATCTGCTCAAGGATAGTCCAAAGATCTTTCTCTGTATTCTTTGCTAAAGCCAGACTCATTAGTTTTGACCTCTACTTCAATCCCGACTCTATCCGGCGGCACTAGGCACAACACCACGACGTTCTTCAAGTTCACGTCGAATCTCACGCGCTTTTTCCTTCGTAATGCCAAACGTTGCAACAGCCCAGATTGCGATTGCAGAAGCTATCACTGGTATGAAAGCATCGAATAGCCTGAGCAGGACAATGGTCCGTTCCGATTGATCACCGCCTAGCTCAACATCAAACCCAGTAGCATTCAACAGAAATCCTCCCCCTGCCAAGGCCGCCGTCATCCCGAGCTTTACAACCCACCAGTAAATGGAGCCATACATTCCTTCGCGGCGCTCATGCGTCTTCAACTCGTCCATGTCGACGACGTCAGCCATCATGGATGGCATCAATGTAAACAAGCCACCAAGGCCAAAAGCGATTAACGGAGCCGGCAACAGCACAAGCCACGGCAATTCAGGATTATAACAAAACCATTTAAGCCCATACCCCAGCATGGAGAGAAGGGTTGCAAGAGCGAAGGTCCGACGCTTACCTAGCTTAGTACCTACCCAAGTCACCAATGCAATGACACCAAAAGTCGAAAATGTTGATAGTGTACCAACATATCCGGCAAACAGAGCGCCCTGCACCGTATCCCCGCCAAACACGTAGTAAATCAGAACATACGTTTGGAATGCAGCAATGAGGATAAACCCATTGAACACCAGAAATGTCGCTATACAGAGCTTCAAAAACGGAACGAACATCAGTGCCCTGGCGAAGCCAACAGCAAAGTTAGTCACATTACGACCAACAGCCTTCAGAGAAGAGCCCCCGGAAACCTTAGAAGAAGCAGCTGCCACACCTGCTAATCGTTCCCTAATGAATATTGCAGGCAGAACGCCAACCGCTACCACGAAAACGCCGATTGCAATCGAAACCCCCGCCGCGCCGTCGACCATATTGTCAAACAAGGACTCGTTTTGCATGATCAGTAGCAACCACGGCGGTATAAAATATGCCAACTGCCCGATAAAATTCTGAACACCCATTAACCTTGTGCGCTCATTATAATCTGGGGTCATTTCATACCCTAGCGCGACCCAAGGCGTCGCAAAAATTGTATAAGCCGCGTAAAAGGCGAGTGATCCAATCAGGAAGTAATTAAAATAGAAACTTTCACTTTTTCCCTCAGGAAGTTGCCACAAGATGACAAAAATAATTCCGACCAGAATTGCGCCAACAAAAATGTAAGGTCGACGACGCCCCCACCGAGATCCAGTATTATCCGAAATATAGCCCATGAGAGGGTCAGTGAGCGCATCAAATAAACGAGGCAAAGCCGCTAACAAACCTACCAGGGCCGGATTCATGCCCAACCCAAGATTCAACACAATCATCATACTTCCGATTGTGCCAGCCAGTAAATTATTGACGAATGCGCCCGCACCGTAGACCAGCTTCTGTGAAGTTGGCACACGATCCTCGGGTCTTGTCCCCTCTTGCAAACCAGACATTAGTTTGCCTGAGAGTCATCGGCGGTACGTTGATACACGCGCACCCAATCAACCTGCATTGACTTAGGAAAATCCGCGAGAGTCACACCACCTTCATTTCTCCCTTCAGGCAAGTGGCCGCCGACGGCAACATTCAGTATCAGGAAGAATGGTTTGTCAAATGGTGACGTTTTGGGCAAGCTCGTAAAAAGTGCTTTGGGGCCCCAGTCATCAGAAGTTAGAGTAGAATAGTGCTGATCGTCGATAAACCACGAAATCTCGCCTTCCTTCCATTCGACGGCATAAACATGAAAACCATCTTCTGAGGGAGGGAGTGTCGTTTCTTCGCCTAAATATTGATTGCGTGGCCATTCTCCTCCGTAGTGCACAGTGCCATACAGACTATTTTCGACACCACCTTCACACTCTTCGCATTTTGCTCCAAGATTAACCACCTCAGCTATGTCAATTTCACCTGATGCCGCCCAAGCGCCATAGTGTTCTTCCGTAGGCAGCATCCAGATTGCTGGCCACATACCTTGCCCCTTGGGCATCTTGGCACGCACCTCAAACCGTCCGTACGTCCAATCTGCCTTGCCCATGGTATTAAGTCGAGCGGATGTAAATGGTTGCGTCTTCTTGGCGCGCCTCTCTTCTGCAGAGAGTCCCTCTCGCATTTTTCGAGGCAGAGCTGGACCAGATGCGGTTTCGTACCGGGCCACAATATTGAGATAGCCATCTTCTACGTAAGAGTTTTCTGGTCGCTTGGTGTAGCATTGACGCTCTTCGTTTCCGCCACCCCAGCAGTCGACTTCGTGTGACCATTTTGATGGATCAATTGTATCTCCATCAAATTCGTCATTCCACACCAGTGCCCAGCCATCTTTATCGGCACCCTGGGGTACAGTTGACCCTTCAGGAAGGCTTGATGAGGCAGCCATCAAGGCCATAGACAACGTGATCAAAAGTCCTGTCATTTCAATATCCCTATATGCATCAGTTGTATTGAATTCGACCTTCTATGGGCCGTGATGTTATGAAGCTGATGGAAAAAGACAACGTTGTCAATTTTGTTTTTCTAAAGCTTTGAAGCATGACAAATCTACAACGACAAAAATTGACAGTGTAATCACGAGAAACATATACGAACTTGAAAAATCTAGGGAACTATCAAACCCTGAGCTACTTATAGAATTTAAGGCAGAAAATTCATTGGTATGGAAGAAATGCCAGAGCCTACAATTAA
>JALEGM010000025.1 GCA_022763145.1 Aquisalinus sp.
GAAACCTTACCGTCGCGATGGGTTATTCCACGGGTTTAATTCGTAACAACGTAACTTAAGAGGATAAAATGGGTACTCTAGACCTTAAAAAGTGGCTCCTGGGCTCCACTCTGCTGATCGGGGCATCAGCGGTGGCATTTGCACCAGCAGCCTATGCACAGGACGATGCAGACGATGTTGCTGTGATCGAAGAAGCTGATGAAGAAGCTGATGAGGACGACGGTGATACTGTCATCGTCACGGGCTCCCGCATTAAGCGTGACGAATTTACTTCAATCTCTCCAATTCAGGTGATTTCAGGCGAGGTTGCTCGTGATCTTGGATTGGTTGAAGCTGATGAAATTCTTCGCACGACGACTGTTGTGCAAGGCCAGCAAACTGATCTTGGAGTTTCCACAGTTCTCCAAGGCGGACTTGGTCAAGCCTTCACAACATTTGGTTCCGTCACACCATCTTTACGTGGTCTTGCTTCAAGTGTTACCGGGCGCTCGCGTAACCTTGTCCTCGTAAACGGTCGTCGTCTTGGACCAGTAGGTGTTGGCGGTGCTCCAGCTAACCCAGATGTTTCTCTCATTCCTGGTAGTTTGATTTCACGTGTGGATTTGCTACTTGACGGTGCTTCCTCAATTTACGGTTCGGATGCTATCGCTGGTGTGATCAACTATCAGCTGCGTAGCGACTTTGAAGGCTTCGAGCTTGACGCTTTCTATGATGAGTCAAATGTTGGCGATGAAAACATGACACTCTCTGCAACTGCAGGTATTTCTAGTGATCGAGGATATACTCTTGTTGCTGCTGAATATCGCCGCCAACAGGGTTACCGCCGTATTGATCGTTTTGGCGAATACCTCCCGTTCATTGATACCGCATTCGGTCCTGTTGCTTGTGACCCGGAACGTGAGATTAACACTCTTACCGGTGAAGTCTTTAGTGGCTGTAATGGTGGCCTTGCCGGCTTCTCTGTATTCGGTGATTTTGGTACAGCTGTTGTCACTCCTGGTGAAACGAATATTGGTGTACCGAACTATTCCGCATTCGGGATTGCTCCGTTTGACGGCCCTGAGAGTGCTGGTACTTTCGGTAACACAGTATTTAACCCATTTACACAATTCTACCCACAGGATCAGCAGGCATATGTTGCACCGCCAGTTGAGAGATTTTCTATCTACACCTTGGGTGAGTATGAAGTAGATCTACCTACGTCTCCCACTCTCTATTATGAGTTGAGCTATGCGGAGCGTAATCTACAATCTAACACATTTGCTCAATCAGTGATTGAGACGGATGAAAACACTCCGTTCAACCCTGGGCTTGGTGCTTCACTTCTTGTGGGTCTCATTCAGATTGATTTCGACCAAACTGTTGATGTTTTCCGTGCAACAGGTGGTGTCAAAGGTGATCTTACTGCATTTGAGAAGATCGGTCTTGATGGCTGGGAATACGATGCATACGCATTGTTCCATCGCTCTAAAGGAACTCAAACTAATTTTGGTGACCTCAACACAACTAATATGGCACGGGTTCTGAACGGCAGTTTTGACTCAAATAATCAGTTCCAATGCGCTCTGGATGAGTCTATCATTGATACTCAACCTACCAGTGGTACGACTTCCTTTACTACGGCACCAACAAACTGTTTCGCCGTCAACTTCTTTGACCCGCAGTTCTTGCTTACTGGTCGATTCTCTGACCCAGCATCAAATGACTTGATCCTGACTACTGCTCTTCAAAACACGCGCGTCGATCAGGTGACTGTGAACGGGTTCATCTCCGGCGAATTGTTTGATTTACCTGCCGGTGCAGTCGAAGTTGCTCTTGGTGGTGAGTATCGTTTTGACGAGGTGCAAACCCGGAATGACTTCTTCCAGTCTACTCCAAATGCTCTCTTCACGCTGAATCCTGATGTTGGATCATCTGGTAGCCGTGATCTTTTGGAAATTTTCGGCGAGGTTGTTATCCCCATTTTGGAAGATAAGCCATTTGCCGAGCGTCTCCAGATTGAACTTGCAGGTCGACTGATCGAAGAAGAATTCTTTGGTCGCGGAGATACCTATCAAGTCAAAGGCCTTTGGGAACCAACCGACTGGCTGCAAATATCTGCTGGACATGGCACTTCTTTCCGGGCGCCAGACACTGGTGAGCAATTCGGTACAGGCATCATATTTGCCCAGAATACACGGACTGACCCTTGCCTGCCTCCTACTGCAGTGCTGAACGACATCGACGGTGATGGCGATATAGACTATGATAGCTCTTTGGACGAACGTCAGGCTTCTACAATAGCACTGTGTGAGCAACTTGGGATCGTTTATCCTGCTGATGGTGATTCCCAAGCTACGATCGACCAAGCAGCCGCACTTGGCCTCTTTGGCATCGGTTCGCCTTCTGGTTCCTTCCAGAGCTTCTCTGTTCTGTTCGGAAACAGTGGTAATACAGATGTGACGCCAGAGACTTCAGAAGCTTCATTTGTTAAAGTTTCTGTTGTTCAGCCTTGGTTTGAGCAATTTGATCTTCGTTTCTCAGCAAACTATTATGAGTATGAAGTCAATGACTCTATTGGTCAGCTTACCAGCGGGGTTATTCTCTCAAGTTGCTTCAATGACCCGAACACAGCTGTTGTGAACGGCGAACTGCAAGGTGATCTGTGTCAATTCCAGGAACGTAATCCGGCTACTGGGTTGCTAAGTTCAGTTAACGAATCTTCGTTCAACCTGGGATCAATTACGTCTCGTGGCATCGATTACAATGTTGAGTTCTACAAAGACCTCGACTTTATCAACTCCTTGCCTGTGTTTGGAGAAATTGAGACTCCTGAGCTTGGTATCGTATACCGTGCGACGGATTCTTTCGAGAATGCTGAAGATATCAGTGGCGATGGTTCATTCGATGATTTGCTGAATACTTATGGCTTCCCTGAGTTCCAGCAAAACATCACCACAACACTTAGCGTTGGTAACTGGTCTTTCCTACACCGGTACCAATATGCTGACGCTACAGATAGTGGACTTGCTCCTTTTGGTGGTGGTAATGTTTGCGCACCAACACTACTTGAACGTGATGCAAATGCGGACACCTCCGGGTGTACAGAGTTTATCACTTTGCCAGACTTGGAACTTCATGATTTCTCCGTTACTTACAACGCTGACTCATGGGCATTCCGCGCTGGTATCCGTAACGCCTTTGATGAAGTACCAGTGCTTGATCACGCTATCCCAAGTGATGCTGATAGCGGAACGCCGTTTGGCCTTGGTTATGATGCGAATGGTAGGAACTTCTTCTTCAACATCTCGAAGAGCCTCTAGTAGCTTTTCCGGTAAAACTAAAGGGCGGCTCTCGAGCCGCCCTTTTTGTTTCACCCTTTGACGTTGACGTACTGACCGTTTTTGTACATCGAATAATAAGTTTGACTTCAAATCAGGCCAGCTAATGGAGATGATGGATCAGCATATGTTTTACGAGGCATACGCCCGGCAAGATAGGCTTCGCGACCTGCGATAACGGCATGACGCATAGCTGTCGCCATTTTCATCGGGTCTTTTGCGTCTGCAATGGCCGTGTTCATCAGTACGCCATCACACCCCAGCTCCATTGCGATAGCCGCATCTGAAGCTGTACCGACGCCTGCATCGACAAGCACTGGTACCCTCGCTTGCTCAACAATAAGTCTAATATTGACCGGGTTCTGAATACCAAGGCCTGAACCAATCGGCGCGCCCAATGGCATGATTGCGCAACAGCCCGCGTCTTCCAGGCGCCGTGCGTAAACCGGATCATCCGTACAGTAGACCATCACCTCAAAACCATCCTTAATAAGCAACTCGGCAGCGCGCAGGGTTTCCTGCATATCCGGATAAAGTGTCTTCTTGTCCGAGAGAACTTCAAGCTTAACAAGATTCCAGCCACCGGCTTCTCTGGCAAGACGCAAGGTTCGAATAGCATCTTCAGCTGTGAAACAGCCTGCTGTATTGGGCA
>JALEGM010000290.1 GCA_022763145.1 Aquisalinus sp.
ATCCTGTTAGTGGCAGCCAAACGACAGGAGGATGTCGTGCGCCGCATATATCCGTTCAATCTCTTGCTGTATGCACGGCCTGCGCCAGAAGGCGCGTCTTTTCCCGGACAGCTGATGTTACTTTATCGCGGTTTTCCGGGGTATTATCCAGTGTTTTTGCTAATTCTTCGATAAGTGCAGAGCCAACAACCACGGCATCGGCGGTCTGCGCAACTTCGCGCGCTTTCTCTGGTGTTTTCACGCCAAACCCTACTGCAACAGGCAGGTTGGAGGCGGCCCGCAGCCGGGTTACAGCATCTGCGACGCTGGTTGCAGCGCCGCTGGCACCGCCTGTGATTCCGGCAACAGAGACATAATAGACGAAACCTGACGTATTTTTAATCACCTGCGGCAGGCGCTCATCATCTGTGGTAGGGGTCGCGAGGCGAATAAAGTCAATGCCCGCCTGGCGCGCGGGTAAACACAGTTCGCTGTCTTCTTCCGGCGGCAGGTCTACAATAATCAAACCGTCCACGCCCGCTTTTACAGCTTCTGCGAGAAATGCCTCAACGCCCATCGCGTAGATGGGGTTGTAATACCCCATCAGGATGATCGGTGTGTCCTGATCGCCTTTTCTGAACTCAGTCACCATGTCGAGGGTGCGGCTAAGCGTTTGTCCGGCGGCAAGGGCCCGCTGGCCTGCCACCTGAATGGTCGCGCCATCCGCCATCGGATCGGTAAAGCAAACGCCAAGTTCGATGAGGTCTGCACCGGCTGAGGGCAGGTCTTTCAACAGCTTCAGGGAAGCATCATAATCCGGATCCCCCGCCATCAGGAATGGAATGAAGGCGGCACGATCTTCGGTTTTCAACTGGTCAAAACGGGTGGTGATACGGCTCATTTAGCGGTGATAGGCGAGCAGGGAAGGGAGTGCAATGGGGCTGCGAACGACCCTGATAACATACTGCTTTCAGGGTCGCGCGATTATCTAGCCGTCATGGCGTGTAGTAAGTCGGGGAACCGGGGCCGACCGGCAGTCCAAGGACAAACGTCCATAGTACGAAGAAGCTGGACCATGTCAGTATAAAGAACATAGAGTAGGGCAGCATCATAGCGATGAGTGTGCCGACCCCAAGATTCTTGTCATATCTGGTCGCCCAGGCGAGAATGAGACCGAAATAGCTCATCATGGGGGTGATGATGTTGGTGCTGGAATCACCAATTCGGTAGGCAGCCTGGATCGCCTCTGGCGAGTAACCGATCAACATCAGCATCGGTACAAAAATAGGTGCCGTTACAGCCCATTGTGCGGAAGCAGAGCCCAATGATAAGTTGATGATTGCACACATGATGATGAAAAAGAAGAAAACAGATGGGCCAGTCATGCCTGTATCTTTGAGGAACTGTGCACCTGTAACTGCACTGATAGCCCCGAGATTGGTCCAACCAAAGAACGCAACGAACTGTGCGGCAAAGAAGACAAGCACGATATAAAGCCCGAGGGAGGAAAGCGCTGCTGCCATAGCATCGATCACGTCGCGATCCGTCTTCATCGTCCCAACAGCGCGGCCATACGCATAGCCTGTGACCATAAAGAAAATCAGGATCCACACGACAAAACCGCTGAAGAAGGGGGATCGCATGACGCTGCCTGTGTCCGGGTCGCGTAAAACTCCCCATCCTGGTAAGACTTCAGCAATAGAAGTGCCGCCGATAAAAGGTAGCCATCCTGGCAGCGGGAAACCGGGTAAAAGTGTATAGACCATGGTCACCAGGATTGCGAGCAATGCGAGGCCTGCTCGCACAAGGCCTTTCTTCTCTTCGCCGGTCAGGTCATTCATCATATTTTCATCGAGAATCGTCGGATCCGCACGCGCTGAGTCGTAAGGGCCGAGCTTTGGCTCCACGATGAAAATTGTGATGAGCGAACCAACGAGCGTAATCAGGAAGGTAGAGGCTACCATGAAGTACCAGTTTGCTGTCGCATTCACGACATAGTTAGGGTCGATTAACTGCGCAGCTTCCTCGGTAATTCCAGCCAGCAGTGGGTCGATGGTGCCGATAAGTAAATTGGCGCTATAGCCACCCGAAACCCCGGCGAAAGCTGCGGCCATGCCGGCGAGCGGATGTCGTCCCAGGGCATAAAAGATAGCGCCAGCCAGTGGGATCAGGACCACATACCCGACTTCTGATGCTGTGTTCGAGACGATCCCTGCGAATACGATTGCAACCGTTACGGCGTGGCGCGGAGCCCCTAGCACCATCCCCCGCACAGCGGCAGATAATAAGCCAGAGCGCTCGGCGACGCCGACACCAAGCATTGCCACGAGCACAACACCGAGCGGAGCAAAGCTCGTAAAATTAGTTGTCAGGCTGGTGAAGATACGTCTTAGACCATCCCCGTTAAACAGGCTGACTGCGCGGATCATCCCGTCTTCGGCAACGCCAGGCGCGCCCGCAGGCCTTGGGTCGACGACTGCAAGACCGATCCAGCCAAAGAAGCCCGAGAGAAGGACAATGCCAACGGCGAGGATGGCGAATAGCGTCACCGGATGTGGCAGTAGATTACCGAGCCATTCGACCGCATCAAGGAACCGGGTGAATGCGTTACGTTTTTGCGCCTGAGGTTGAGCCTTGGTCATGGTTCTGCGGTCCTGTGACTAATTAATCTTTATACGTCTGCACCCAGCGCATCAGCTACGGTGAAAATATCTTTGTCCCCGCGCCCGCACATATTGAGTAGCAGGATCTGATCGTCCCGCATTTCACGCGCTTTGTCGATGGCACGGGCAAGCGCGTGGGATGGCTCCAGTGCCGGGATTATGCCTTCCTGAGCACAGCAGAGCTGGAAGGCTTCGAGTGCTTCATTATCAGTTGCCGAGACGTATTTAACCCGGCCTGTTTCATGCAGCCAGGAATGTTCCGGTCCGATGCCGGGGTAGTCTAAGCCTGCAGAAATGGAGTGTGCGTCAGCAATCTGTCCATGCGCATCCTGCAAGAGGTAGGTACGGTTGCCATGCAATACGCCGGGTTTGCCGCCTGTCAGAGATGCCGCGTGCTTGTTGGTCGTCACACCGTGGCCAGCGGCCTCAACACCGATGATTTCTACATCGCGATCATCTAGGAACGGATGGAACAGCCCGATAGCGTTTGAACCTCCACCTATGCAGGCCATGATAACATCAGGTAAGCGGCCTTCAGCTTCTTGCATTTGTGCTTTGGCTTCATTGCCAATGACGGACTGGAAATCACGTACCAGGGCGGGATAGGGATGCGGCCCTGCGGCGGTACCAATAATATAGAACGTGTTCGCTACATTTGTTACCCAGTCTCGTAAGGCATCATTCATGGCGTCCTTCAGCGTGCCTGTGCCGGAGGTAACCGGTACAATCTCTGCGCCAAGTAGTTTCATGCGAAAGACATTTGGTTTCTGGCGTTCAACATCGGTTGCACCCATATAAACGACACAGGGCAGGCCAAAGCGCGCGCAGACAGTGGCGGTCGCAACGCCGTGCTGCCCTGCGCCTGTTTCGGCTATGATCCGCGTCTTGCCCATGCGTCGGGCCAGCAGAATTTGGCCGACACAGTTATTGATCTTGTGAGCGCCGGTGTGATTCAATTCATCTCTTTTGAAATAGATTTTTGCGCCGTGTCCGGCGGTAGCCTGCTGGCGTACATGGTCAGTAAGGTGTTCGGCAAAATAAAGTGGCGATGGACGCCCGACATAATGCTTAAGGTAATAGTCAAGCTCGCTGGCGAAAGTCGGATCTGCCTTCGCGGCCTCATACTCTTTCTCAAGGTCAAGGATCAATGGCATCAGTGTTTCGGCCACGAAGCGACCTCCGAAAATGCCAAACCGACCTTCCGTGTCAGGACCTGTTCTGTAAGAGTTCTGCTGTAGCTCAGCCATGAATTTTTTCTTTCGCGTGAATGGCCGCGAAGGCGGCTCTGGCATTAGATATAAAGGCGCGGATCAATCCGGCATCTTTGTGGCCACGTGTGGCCTCGACGCCGGAGGAAACATCGACACCGGCAAAGCCCGGCAGGTGCTGCACCGCGCGAATGGCGTCTGCAACATTCTCCGGGGTGAGACCCCCTGCCAGTAACCATGGCAGCTTCCCGGAAGCGTTATTTAGTGCAGACCAGTCAAAAGTTGACCCATTGCCACCTGGCAAGGGATCGTCTGGTGCTCTTTTAGCATCGAACAGGAGCATCTCTGGGCCAGCGGTATAACTGTCTGCAGCTTCTACATCACTGGAATTATGTACACTGATAGCTTTGATCACCGGTAGATTATGATTATGGCATATGGTTAGCGTGCGCTCTGGAGTCTCGTCCCCATGCAACTGTAGATGCGTCAGTGGCACTTTAGAGAGCGACTTTGACAACAGGGCATCCGTTGGGCTCACAAAGAGTCCAACCGTCGCAGCGCGCCCTCTCACAGTCAGAGCGAGATGAGCAGCATCTTTCAGCGCAATATGGCGCGGGCTTTTCTCGAAAAAGACAAGGCCGATCATGTCTGCCCCGGCGTCTACAGCAACTTCTGCCATGGCGGGCTCTTTCAGGCCGCAAATCTTTATATGAAAGCTCATAAAAGGTTGGCTAGCGCACAGCTAGCAGTATGGCAATGAAAGGAATGAGTGAGTGAGAGAACTCAGGCCTGTTGTTGTACCGCCGGAAGCTGGTTATCGCTCTCTGTGCGTGCTGGGGGTCGAGACTGTGCCTTGGCCGTGGCTGCAATTTCCCGTTTCAGGCGCTTTATTTCCTGTTTGCGCTCGGAAGCTTTCTTGCGTGTATGTTTGCCGGAGAGCCACATGCCCACACCACCAAATACATAGCCGATAAAGAGTGTCATCACTAACGCAGCCCATAAGGGTAGCGGTCCAAACGCAAAGGCAGGATCTTCCGTTGAGAGTGGATCAAGACTGATCATGACTGGTTCCCGGTTAGCGACAAGAAACACCAGAAAAATCAGGCCAAACAGTAACAAAAATGTGGAGAACAGGAACTTACTCATAAGTCCCATTTAAGATGCTTTGCAGCGGAATTCCAAGCCAGAAATCAGTAACGACAAAGACTTGGGGAGAGGTGAAAGCGTTTTTGACTAAGCCTCAGGCTCATTATACTTGCGATTCAAGCGTTCACGCATTTCCTTGCCAGCCTTGAAAAACGGTGTCCATTTTTCTTCAATAGCAACAGCTTCACCTGTGCGTGGGTTACGACCAATACGTGCTTCGCGGTGTTTGACCGAGAATGCGCCAAACCCACGCAGTTCGACTCTATCACCGTTTGCGAGTGCATCAGATATTTCGTTCAGCACGGTATTAACAATCCGCTCTATATCTCTCGTGAAGAGATGAGGGTTTTCATCGGCGAGTTTCTGTACCAGTTCTGATTTAATCATGGCAGGTGGGCATCGGCTCTGGCATCACACCATTTTGGGCGGTTGGAACACTGAAAGCGTTCATGTGGCAAAAATGCTGCAACATCTTGATTTATTTTACTTTTTAAGCAAGGTGAACCTGCCAAAACGATAGTCGGGCGTCAACGAGAAAACTGTGTTAAAAGTGAAAATTATTAATAGGACATCCTAGCCACTTAGGTCGAAAACCCCACATAGAATAATATGACAGAGATACAGGAACAGACAGCTTCATTCGGCTTTCAGGACGTGCCAGCTGAGGAGAAAGAGGGCCTTGTCAGGGCTGTCTTTGACTCGGTAGCCGAGAATTATGATCTCATGAATGATCTGATGTCCGGCGGCATCCATAGAGTCTGGAAGTCAGTTCTGCTTGATCGGCTTAACCCTCAGCCTGGCCAGCGTTTGCTGGATGTCGCTGGTGGGACAGGTGATATAGCAATAGGATTTCTGAAGCGTGCCGGAGAACGGCCAGAGCGTGGGCGCCCTTCGGCAGAAGCCACAGTTTGTGACATTAATCACGCGATGCTCAAGGCTGGCAAAAGCCGTGAAGATGTGCAGGATTATTATGGACAGATCAATCGCTCCTGCGGGGATGCACAAAACCTTCCATTCCGGGATCGCCATTTTGATGCCTACACAATCGGTTTTGGTATTCGTAATGTTACGGAGATGGATCAGGCTCTGAAAGAAGCGTTCCGCGTATTGAAGCCGGGCGGTCGGTTTTTCTGTTTGGAGTTCTCGCATCCCATTACAGACGGTTTTCAGAAGGTCTATGATACCTACTCGTTCAATGTGATCCCCTGGCTTGGTGAGAAAGTCGCCAGTGATCGTGAAAGCTATCAATATCTGGTCGAGAGTATTCGCCGCTTCCCATCGCAGGAGACATTCGCCGACAAGATTCGTCGTGCCGGTTTCGCGCGTGTTGGATACGAAAATTTAAGCGGTGGTATCGCAGCCTTGCATACTGGCTGGCGATTATAGGAACGTTGATGTTCGCAACGATCATAGATTTTTTCAGGCTGGGACGGGCAGCATTCATCCTTGCCCGGTATGATGCGTTGTTGCCGAAAGAGTATGCGCATCTGCTGCCACTGCCATTG
>JALEGM010000291.1 GCA_022763145.1 Aquisalinus sp.
ATTCGAACGCACGACCCTCACCTTGGCAAGGTGATGCTCTACCCCTGAGCTACGCCCGCTCACGCCGTGAAGGCAGAACAGCTATAAAGCGCATCAGATGATTGAGTGCAAGTGGAAAATTGCGCATTGATGCTAAATGCTGCCCTTAAGGATTTGGAGAGAAGCATGACACAAAAAAATGTCGCGACCAGGGCGGATCTGTTTGCCTTTCTTGACGATCTCGGTCTGCAGTATGATACGCGTGACCATGATGCCGTATTCACCGTCGAGGAAAGTCGGACGATCAAGCAGGATATGCCCGGTGGCCATTCCAAGAATCTTTTTCTGAAAGACAAGGCTGGAACCTTGAGTCTTGTGGTTGCTGTGGCGGATACACAGGTTGATCTGAAGGGCTTGGGTAAAGTGATTGGCTCAAAGCAACGCCTCTCCTTTGGCAAGCCTGATCTCATGACTGAGGTGTTAGGGGTCATACCGGGCGCCGTGACACCTTTTGCTCTAATCAATGATAGCGAAAAGCGTATCAGCAACGTCATCTTCGATGACCGTTTTACCTCTTTTGAGCAAGCCTGGTTCCATCCGCTGGAAAACACCGCGTCGACGGCTATATCTTTTGAAGACTTGTTAACTTTTGTCAGTGCCTGTGGGCATACGCCCGTCCGAATGAACCTTTCGGCTCCGCGAAGCGTCTGAGAGAAAGCTTGAACTATCTCATGCGCAGCGCCATGTAGCTGTCTTCAGGAGATAGACCATGACAGACATTTTTGGCTCAGCCGCCTCTAGCGGGACAAAATCGCAGGGCACATTCATCAAAGATTCAAGCATTGAGACTTTTGCGGAAGACGTCATGGTTGCCTCGCGAGAAGTGCCTGTGGTCGTTGACTTCTGGGCTCCATGGTGTGGGCCCTGCAAGACTCTTGGGCCCCAACTGGAAAAGGCAGTTAATGAGCTGAACGGCAAGGTGCGCATGGTAAAGGTCGATATTGATCAGAACCAGATGCTCGCTCAGCAACTTCGCATTCAGTCTGTGCCCACGGTGATGTTGTTTATAGCTGGCCAACCAGTGGATGGTTTTGCCGGCGCTGTTCCTGAGAGTCAGATAAAGCAATTTCTGGAACGGGGGTTGCAGATCGCTGAACAAGCGGGGCTTGGTAGCGGGGCCGGGCCAGGTCCTTCGGTGGCAGAAATACTGGATGCCGCAGATGCAGCTTTTGCAGAAAATGATATTTCTGCCGCTGCGCAGCTTTATGGTCAGCTGGCACAGTCACTTGAGGAGGAGAGCGAAGAGAAGGCTCGTGCCTTGGCTGGACTTGCGCAGTGTCATGTGGCCAGTGGTAATCTCGATGAGGCGCGGCAGATGCTTGATCTGATTCCCGAGAAAATGCAGGCACATTCAAGCGTTGCTGCCGTGAAAGCCATGATTGATCTTGCCGAAACTGGCACAGGAGGCGTTGACCTCGCCAGCGCACGTGCAGCGGCGGAAAACGCGCCGGAAGATATGGATGTTCAGTATGCTTTCGCAGAAGCCTTGATTGGTAGTGGGCAGTTAGAGCCAGCAGTGGATATATTACTGCGACTTGTGGCGAAAGACCGCAGCTGGAACGAAGAGGCGGCGCGCACGAAACTTGTCACACTTTTTGAAGCGTTGGGCGCCAAACATCCCGTGACGAAAGACGCGCGCCGACGTCTGTCTTCAATTCTCTTCTCGTAATAAAGAACATCAAATGCGGCGGAGGCAGTATGGCAAGTGATACAGAGCGCGTTGGGCTTGGGCGACAATTGCCAGATTTGCTCCCAATCTTTCCTTTGCGTAACGCCTTGCTGTTACCACGTGGGCGATTGCCTTTAAACATCTTTGAGCCGCGTTACCTGATGATGACCGATCATGCTCTTGCGAGTGGCAGGTTGATCGGGATGGTTCGTCCACAAACAGATGACAATCCAAATAGGCTTTATCAGACTGGCTGTGCCGGTAGAGTAACTTCTTTCATGGAAACAGATGACGGTCGGTATCTCATCACACTGACCGGTATATCTCGTTTCCTCATTGGTGAAGAAGTAGAGACAGATACTGCTTTTCGCCAAGCCAGGCCTGACTGGTCGCCTTATGCTATGGATCTTTGGGAGCCAGAGCATGGTGGTACTGATCCATCAGATATTAGAAGCAGGTTACTGGAAGTTCTTTTGGCATATCTAAATGAGGCTGGTCTGAAGGCTGATTGGGATGCAATCAAGGATGCTTCTGTGGATTCGATCGTGAACTCGATTGCCATGAGTTGCCCGTTTGAACCTGATGAGCAGCAAGCAATTCTAGAGGCCATTTCTGTTGAGGATCGTGCGCATGCCCTTGTCTCTTTAATGGAGATTTCGGTTGCAGAGAGCCATGCTGATATGTCGGATCCGGATAAAAAGCCAAGTCGCCTGCAATAGTATCTGGGGCCGTTACTTAGGCAGCCAGATATAAGATTATGGTCACGGGTACATCTACCATTGCCAGCAAGAAAGCCCAGCGGAGCAGAGAAAATTTGCGACGTAATATGCGAGCAACAATAACATTACTTCGTGCTACTGAAATGATCAGTTCAGAAACTTCGCTATTACGCATATAAGCCGCGTGTTCTTCGGGTCCGTATGTTTCACTAGTCAATGCGGGCCAGGAGTAGCGATCCTGAAGAACCATCTGTTTACTGGCTTCTTTGCTGGCAAGACGTGGCAATACAACGAACAGGCAAATCGCCATGATAACGGCTTTGATCTGGATGAGAGCCACAAGTGCGCCTGCATATTCGACAGATTCGATATTAAGTATGGCGTTGGCGGCTATAACGCCAATCAGTGCGAACAAGGCAACAGCTTTCATATCTGCAAATTGAATTTGTTGGCCAAGGGCTTCTGCCTGGCCGAGCAAAAATTGCAGTCTGAGTGAAAGTATAGGATCAGCAGATGTGCTTGCTATAGATGTATTGGGGAGTTCATTATTCATTATTCAGACTACCTCAAAATCAGTATCAGATACTGGCTTAAAATGATGCGCCCATCCATATTGTTGCCAGTAATCGACCAGTCCTATTCGTTTGACGAAATCCCGGAATGACGGATGCTGTCTGGCTTCCGCCGCAGAGGGAGACCAAAGCGCTGCCAGGAAATAACTGTCGAACGCAAACTTGTTCCGGGCAAAGATATCAAAAGCTTCTTCTATACGTCCAAGACGCAAAAGCATAACGGGTGCAAACCCTTCTGTCTCGGGTGCAGGGTCGCGTACGTATTCGTCGACAATATACAATGCTTCTTCTTTTCGATCTTCAAAGTAGATACTACGTGACAGGATCGATATCTGCTCCTGCGTAAATTCGTGCACAAGCCCTGATTTCATAGCTCGGTCTTGCAGCTCTGCGGCTTTTTCTAGGTCCTGTCGCAGCCATGCAATATCCGCCAGAGTTAGCAGGGCCGGGCCGAAACCGAGAGCTGCTACCCGTGATGCGTATCCTTCTGCCGCATCAAGGTCACCTGTGAGGAGGCGCGAGATTGCCATGCCGCTTAAAGCAAAAGGCATCATTGGGTCGATATCATGCAGGCGTTGATAAAGTTGTGAAGCTTCACTGAGGCGTCCCACACTGATCATAGCCATGCCTGCGTGATGCAGCGCAGTTGTGTCATCTGCGTCAAGTGCAAGAGCAGTATTGAGCGACTCCTGCATTGCTGTGTACGCTCTGTGTTGCATGAAGATTCGTCCCAGAACGGCGTGCGGCGCAGCGAAGCTCTGATCGATGGCAATGGCCTTGCGGCAGCAGCGCTCGGCCGCTGCTTGCGCTTCAGACAGACGTTTATTCAAATGAACTGTGGATGCAACATGAGCTTCGGCCAATGCAGCCCAGGCCCGGGCAAAATTATCATCAATTTTCAGTGCTTGTTCCAGAAGCGAGATGGCCTCTTCCAATCCGGTATCAATCCGGTGTGTCATCAAATTGCGTGCGCGCATGTAAAGCGAATATGCGCCTTCATTGCCGGTTAGCCTCTGGGGAGTATCTTCCTTCTTTGTAATATTAGTGGAGAGGCCAAGCTCCTGCGCAATTGTGATGGCAATTTCTTCCTGTACGTCAAATATATCTTTCAAATTGCGGTCATAAGATGTCGCCCAGAGCTGAAAGCCGCTATCAACTCTGATCAGCCTTGCTTTGACAGACAGTTTGTCCGCAGCCCGGCTGATGCTGCCAGCCAGAACATATTGAACGTGCAACATTTTACCTATCTCGCGGGCATCGTCGCGTTTGCTGGCAAATGCTTTGGATGAGCTGCGACCGATAACATGTAGTCCTGCCGTTGCGGATAATCGGTTGCGAATTTCTTCAGCAACGCCATCGGCCAAATGCCCCTGATCCTGCTGAGTGCTCATATCTACAAAGGGTAGAACAGCGATTGATTTTTGTCCGCTTAGCAGGCTCTGCGCTGCAAAGCTGGTGGGTGAAGTGCCGAGATCAATCACAGACCGTGCAACTTCCGTATTCTGGGAATGCTGTACGGCTTGTTGTTCAAGTGTTCTGGTCAGTACGATCCCTTCAGGCGTCACATCGATAAGCCACGACGCGAGGACCACGAAAGGAAAACAGAAGATCAGGAACCATCCAGTCACGGTTAATACGACTGGAGGGAGTTCCATTGCTGGTACAAGAATGCCTGAGACCTGTAACATCAGCCAGCTGAGAACGATGTAGGCAGAACCTGTGCGCAGGACGCCCCGTCTATTCAGTTCTGCGAAGATGCTATTCATTATCTGGTTCCTGGCCCGGACTGGCAAATTTGGACGATATCACGGTTGCGTCGAGATAACTAATTGGGTTTCAGTTGTTATTCAGGTAGTTAGTGTTTTTGATATTGAAACGTATGAGGAGTTACAAAGCCATGGAAGATTCTGCATCAGATATTGACCCCAGGCTTCTTGAGATTCTCGTCTGTCCGGTGAGCCGGAGCCCCTTGGAGTACAGGCGTGAGAGTGGTGAACTTATTAGCCATAAAGCACGGCTCGCTTACCCGATACGTGATGGCATACCAATTATGCTGGAAGGGGAAGCACGTCATCTTGATGAGATCAGCCCAGTCGACGGATGAGTACGCGATAGAGCATGAGCAGCACCCCAAGATGCACAACCAATGCGATCAGGAATACAGATAGAGATATCTTGCTGTCTACCTGATACAGCATCTCTCCTATCCAAAACCCCGGGACGACTCCGAAAAAATAACGCCATGGCGCATCGAAAAGTGCCAGCAAAGGGGCAAGTGCCAGCATATTGAGGATTTTCGATAGTGCCATACCTTCAACTTTGTTACTGGCAATGGCCACAAGCGTAAAACTGATGAGCACGCTTTCGAGGCTAATCAAAAAGGCAAGTGGCAGGTGTAGACCTGGTTTTTCCGGGAGCAAGAGGTGTGCTGAGAAAAGAGTTGCGGCGAAGGCTATCAGTGCGAGGGTAAAGCTGCGGTAAAGGATAAAGCCACCTTTGCCTACTGGCGTTACTTCCAGCGCAAGCAATGGGCCATCGTCTCGATCTTCAAGAAGCAGCATTCCTGTCACCCAGCCGACGAGGATAGCCGGTATAATGAGTGCAAAAGAAACAGCATAAGCCGAGAAACTATCGATCCCTATTGTGCTAGCGGTGTAGGCATCAATCTCGCTACGGAATGTTGTCAGCAGAATGGGGAGTGTGAGGCCAATGAACAGATTAACCAACAGTACAGGCTCGCGAACGATGCTAATCGCATCTGCGCGTAATAACATCCAGAGCTGCGTTGGCTGTAGAACCAAGAAGGTGCTCATGACTTTTCTCCAAAATCTCGGCGAAGACAGCGAACACCAATGTAATATGCCGTTGCTGCTGCGCCGCTTGCAGAAAGCGTCAATACGAATAAACGTAGATATGAAAGTCTTTCGCTATCAAGTGCAGCAAGGATGAGATCCAGTTGTGCCGCTGTTGGCAGGATAGAAAGCCAGAGAGGCATAGGATCGAGAAATGCAACGCCAGCAGGTAAAAGCAATGGTAAAAACCAGACGACCGAGCTCGTAATATAGCCTGTCACCGTTTTTGTCCGTGCTGCAACGAAGGCCCCCAGGCCAAGATAGAACACTGCTGTAATGGTCCCTGCGAATACAAAGAGGGGCCAATTGATTTGTTTGCCGCTGGCGATGCCAACAACTGTTACCGCCATGAGGGATAATGTCAGGAATGTCAGCAGCTTGGAAGTAAGGTATTCACCGGCTGACACCGGTGTGACAGCGAGTGTATCGCGCACGTTTTCCGCCCGCTCCAGCATCAAGAGACCACCAAGGAAGAAAAAACCGACAGGTGCGTTATCTGTGAAAATCACCAGGCTGATGAACCATCCGGGCATGAGATCTCGCAGGAACCAGATCAGACCGCCGGTCATGAAGATAACAACACCATATGCTGCGAGTATGCCATAGCGCCATTGGAGCCTGACATCATGACGGATCAACATGATCAGGCGATCAATCATCTGTGCTTCCTGCGACCTTGATAAAGACATCATCCAGACTTGCTTCCAGCGTGTGCATGGTATTGATTTTGCCGGACTGTAGAAGGTTGAGAAAAGTCTTGTTCGCCCCGAGATCTTCCATCGGAAAGGTATGCCGTTCTGAATCGGTCGGCGCTGTGGTGGTCACTTCAAGCACGCGTTGACCATGCTTTTGTTTCAGATTGGCAGGGGTGTCGATGATATCTGCACGTCCTTTGACGAGAAAACCGACACGATCACAGACTTCATCTGCTTCCGCCATATTGTGCGTCGTCAGAAAGATCGTTTTACCCTCTTCCTTCAGCTGGCGGATCAGGTTGCGTGTAAGGCGCGCGCGAGCAGGATCCTGACCCGTTGTGGGTTCATCGAGAAACAGAAGATCAGGATCGTTAATCAGTGCCCGACAGAGATTGAGTCGCATCTTCATCCCCTTGGAGAAATCTGAAACGCGCTTGTCGGCGTCTTTCTCAAGCCCAAGGAGTGTCAGCAACTCTAACGGGTCGCGGGTTGGCCCATTGTAGAGGGCAGCGTAAAGCTTCAGGTTCTCCATTGCTGTCAGGCGCAAATATAACGTTGGCAACTCAAATGAGACACCGATCCGGTTAAAAAATTTACGCCCCATGCTCCCAACAGGCTGGCCAAAGACTAAAGCTTTGCCACCAAAATCTTGCAAGAGGCCCATGCTGATTTTTTGGGTAGTAGATTTACCTGATCCGGATGGGCCAAGCAGGCCAAAGATCTCACCGTCTTTGACATCCAGTGATAAGCCGGCAAGCGTCGCTGTCTGCGCGCGCGGATATGCATAGCTTAGGTTTTCGAGGGAGATCATTGGTTCTTCTCCTTCACACCAATCTGGGAAGTGCTTTTAGGCTGTGGAACAGCCGTCCTCTCACTTCTGTTGTCCAAGCAATTTTAGACGCAGAGCGTTTAGGCGGATGAAACCTTCAGCATCTTTTTGATCGTACGCCCCGGCATCTTCCTCAAATGTTACATGCGCTTCCGAGTAGAGCGACTTGGGGCTTTCGCGCCCAATGACATTGGCTGAGCCTTTATAAAGCTGGATCTTGACCCACCCAGTGACGTTTTCCTGACTGTGGTCAATGGCTGCCTGCAGCATCTCCCGCTCTGGGGCGAACCAGAAACCATTATAGATCAGTTCGGCATAGCGCGGCATCAGCTCGTCCTTAAGATGTGCCGCGCCTCGATCCAGCGTGATCTGTTCGATCCCTCTATGGGCGGCAAGCAAGATAGTGCCGCCCGGGGTTTCGTAGATGCCGCGTGACTTCATGCCGACGAAACGGTTCTCCACAAGGTCCAGGCGACCGATACCGTGTTTGCGGCCATAATCGTTGAGTTTGCTCAATAGTTCCGCAGGCGAAAAGACTTCTCCGTTGATCGAGGTGGCGTCACCCTTTGTAAAACCGATCTCAATGATCTCTGGCTGATCCGGTGCATCTACTGGATCAACAGTGCGGGAATAAACGTAATCCGGCGCGGGCTGTGCCGGGTCCTCCAGTACTTTGCCTTCGGATGACGTATGGAGGAGGTTTGCATCCACAGAGAACGGAGCCTCGCCGCGCTTGTCCTTAGGCACGGTAATCTGATGTTTCTCGGCAAAGTCGATCAGTTTGGTGCGACTGGTCAGGTCCCATTCGCGCCAGGGGGCAATGACTTTTATATTGGGGTTCAGGGCGTAGGCGTTCAGTTCAAAACGTACCTGGTCATTGCCCTTGCCGGTTGCCCCGTGGGAAATAGCATCCGCACCTGTTGCCTCGGCAATTTGTACCAGCCTCTTGGCAATCAACGGACGAGCGATGGACGTGCCAAGCAGGTAGAGGCCTTCATACACGGCATTGGCTCGGAACATCGGGAAGACATAATCGCGCACAAATTCCTCGCGCAGGTCCTCGATGAAGATGTCCTGGACGCCAGCTTGCTCAGCCTTTTTACGCGCTGGCTCGAGTTCTTCACCTTGTCCCAGGTCAGCTGTGAAAGTGACCACTTCGCAGTCATATTCAACTTGCAGCCATTTCAGAATAACTGACGTATCCAAGCCACCAGAGTAAGCCAGTACAACCTTGTTGATGTTTTTCTTGTCCATATTGCTCTCGAAAAATAGATCTTTGACGCGTGCTTATAAAGCATGGCCGAAAAGGGCCCATAAGTTTTTCTGCTAATTTTCGAGTGGTACGATCATATCAGCGATTTCATCAATTAGACTATCGCTCACATCGCCGACTGTTTTGCTGATCAGCTCATCTGTGAATATTATCTGGGCACCCATTACGGCTGCGAAACCATGCAGTAAAGCAGGATGTGTTGGCCTATCAGAGAACATTCCTGCGGCCTGTGCGTCAATGCA
>JALEGM010000026.1 GCA_022763145.1 Aquisalinus sp.
CGTCGTTGATCGTACCGCTATTGTCGACAGTATTGTCACCGTCGCCCAGATCGACGCTGCCGTTGATCGTGCCACTGTTATCGACACTGTCATCACCCTCTTCACCGGTGATGTCAGCATCCAGAACTTCTGTATTTGTCACCGCATTTGCACCACCACCGAGCGAGATACCGACAAGCGTATTCTCGCCAGTACCCGGATCAACTTCCCCATTGATGGATGCACCTTCACCAAAGATGATGGTGTCGTTGCCATCACCGGCAATCAAGTTACCAATTATAGCCCCGTTGTTGGTAACAACGTTATCGCCATCACCTACAGTAATATCGCCAGTGAACACGCCATTATTTACAAACGTATCGCTGCCACCTGCACTGGTGAAATTACCCGTAACCGTTCCATCGTTCGTGAAAGAGTTGTTACCTGCTTTCAGATCAACATTACCTGTGATCGTGCCGGTATTAACACCGGTGTCGTCATCTTCTTCCGCAGTAATGTTGCCGTTGACAGAATTGTTCGACGAATTGGAAAATGTATTATCACCAGTACCAAGATCAACATCACCATTTATGGTGCCGTCATTGACAAGATCATCATTCCCCGCGCCTAGGCTAAGACCCGCACTGATCAATCCACTACTCTGATTGGTTACACTATCTGCGCCATCGCCGGTTGTGATACTACCTGCAATCGTACCGCTGTTATCTATAATTACAGTGCCCGTCGCGAGTACGGCAGCTTCAATGGTACCAGAATTCACCAAATCAAGCCCAACAGTAGATACACCACCACTACCGATTGTCCCGGCGTTGTTAATAACTGCGTCACCGGTATCGATGGTTGTAATAGTACCATCATTCACGACAGTTGCGATGCCTGAGGTGACGGCGTCAATGGTGCCATCATTGTCAATATCCGATGTGCCGCCCGCAACAGCTGCAATCGTTGCACCTTCAGCATTGGAAACGCTGAAATTCGCACCAGAAACAGTTCCGGATACGGAGCCCGCATTTGATAGCGCATCGCCCGCCCCATCAACGAAGTCGATGTCACCTGCAATAGTGCCTGAATTCTCTATTGCGTCTGCACCGCTACCACCGGAGATATTTCCATCGATAGAACCAGTGTTCGTGATGGCATTGTCGCCACTACCCAAGAGCACGTCACCAGTGATGATGCCGCCCTCGATATTTGTGAGCGTATCATTGTCTTTCGCTAAGCTGACACGACCATTAATCGTACCACCATCATTAATAACCGTGTCATCGCCTCGATTAGTGACAACAAATGCATTTATTGTACCGCCATTGTTTTGAAGTAGGTCATTACCAGCAGCAGTATTGATACCTTGAGTGACAGTGCCTGTATTAGTCACGATGTCATTCAAGCCACCAGTGTTTAACTCACCATCAATTGTACCGGAATTAACCAATACCTCGCTACCGCCACCAGTTCTTACATTTCCGGTCACAACCCCCGTATTTGTGAAACTTTCACGCCCAGAACCCGTCGCAATAGTCCCGCTGATGTTCCCATCATTGACAAATATATCTTTGCCGCCGCCAGTTGAGACATCGCCTACAATGGTTGCCCCTTCGGCATTTGTGAAACTGTCATCACTACCTGCTGTATTAATAGAACCGGTAATGGAGCCTGTATTAGTGAAAACGTCGCTGCCGCCTTCAGTATTAACAGCGCCTTCGATAGTGCCATCATTCGTGACAATATCACCGCCCGTACCAGCATTGATAGTATTCTGAATTGTGCCTGAATTGTTGATGAAATCTCCACCAGTGCCTGTATTCAAAACGCCTGTCAGCAGTCCATCATTATTGATCGTGTCGGATTGATCACCGGCGTTGATGACACCACTGATTGTCCCATCAGCCTGATTGTTAATCGTATCACTGCCAGCACCCAACGTCAGGTCACCGCTAATTTCGCCCGAATTGAAGATGAGATCATTGCCGCTGCCGATTGTGAGTGCCGCAGTGATCAGACCCACGTTAGTGATCGTCGTATTGCCAGAGCCAAAGTCCTGATCCACGGTGACAGTGCCTGAGTTGATAAGCTGATCATTGCCACTACCAAAGGCGACAGAGAAATCCAGAATACCACGGTTATCGACTGTATCGTTGGAGCCATCGTCCGTTGAACGCACCTCTCCCGTGATCACAGAGCCTTCTTCAATAATGAGCGTGAAGGCACCTGATCCAAAGTCGATATCACCCTCAATTCTGCCCGCGTTAGAAAGCGTATCATTCGCGTCGGCGAGCCAGATATCACCACGGATCAAGCCGCCAGACATGTTGTTGATGACATCAATACCGTCTGTACTGACAATCGCGGTACCAGCATTTTCGCTTGTACCGGAAAGGATGTTGCCAGTGTTATTAATCGTTGTCAGATCATTGCTTGCATCGCCGTCCTCGTCCTTACCAAACCCCGGGACGGATGAAATTGTCGCAACGCCGGAGAGTAAATCAACGTCTGTACTGGTTGACGTAACGAAGTTCTGAATGGTGCCACTGTTGGTGAGTGTTGCGTTTTCGCCGCTCAGGAATACGGCGTTAGCAGAATTGGCATCATCTCGACTAGTTGTAATAGACCCAGAGTTGTCGATGGTCGCAGTCGCAAAGTTGAACAGTAGCACACCGAAAAAGTCAGCAGACGTAATCTCACCCGCATTCACAAGTGAAATTGTGCCCCGCCCTTCAAACGGCGTGGAACCGCCAAGGGAGATCGCTGTACCGATAGCACTAACCGACCCGGTACCGCCAATCGTAATATCATGATTAAAAAGGGCATCAGGTTCAGCGAGGAAACGAATACCTCCTGTCGCGCCCTGAACAGTGCCATCAACCTGGACGATGATGTCCGAAATGAAGGCCTCGATAGCCTCGGCATTGTTCGAGATAATTGTTATCCCCTCGTCAATGATAACAGTGTCACCATTGAGTGGAATAATCGCCTCTGCGTCGGCAGTAATATCCGCAGTCGGTCTGATGATGGCCATGAGACAGGTCCCCCTTAAACGACAAAAATGCGTTGCCGGAAACCGGCAACACCCACCACCTCAACTTATGGCATGATCCAGACCACAAAACAATCTCTGGCGAATGGTACTTTGTCCTCATTTCTAGCGTCTAAAGGCAAGTTTCAGGCCAAATTACCGACTAAAAAAATCTACAAAATGGACATCATATGCCGGGGAAATTTGTCTGTCGGATTGCGGTTACCTCCTGGATAAATATTGAGATTACTCTGAGTGGAATCCCTTGCTTCCTTCGGCTGGGCTGCCTATCACGAGCAATCAGGCAATACCTAACCGTTGCCTTGACTGGCGCTGCGAAGCTCGCACATCCGGAGACTTAATTATGAGCAACGGACCCAGAAAAGACTATTTACTGTCCCTCGTACTCGTTGAGACAAGCTTACCTGATGGTTTTGGTCACGACTTGAAACCCGTACTGTCGAACCTGGCTCAGTCCTTTCAGTACTGGGAAATTGTCATTGTTATCAGTGGGATACAGGTATCTTCACAAGAACTGGGTGAACATTTTGCAAACCTGCCAAATGTACGTGTCTTATGCGTGTGGGACCGTGCAGGTTACTACCGGTTACGCACTCTAGGGGCCAGCGAAGCTATCGGGGATGTGGTGATTATTTCTACGCTGGAAGAGGCGCGCATTTCCGACTTGCCGGGCCTGGCGGACCAAAGCCGTAATACGGGCGAGCCCGTTGTCGTTGGTCGCCCCAAAAGTCTGGATGCGTTTTCGCCGATGCGAACCTCCCTCAGTTCTTTGACAGGGTATAAACTCCTGAAGAGCGACACTCATACAGCAGCATTTCCACGGCACGATCTCAATCGTATTCTGGAAATGCCGACTGCAGATCTGGATCTTAGATTTGAACGCCAGGACGCGATGACACCGCGCAGGCGCATTTCCGCAAACAGAAGCGTCAGTTGGCCAGTCCGAAAAGGACACATTTTACAGCGCTTTGCGCTCATATCAGACCTTATAGCCAGTTCTGCCCCCCGCGCTCTAAGCGCCATTTCTCTACTATCGGCCATAGTGGCGGTGGCTAGCTTGCTCTACTGCACCTATGCAATTATCGTCTATTTTTCAGGAATAGAGGTGCAGGATGGATGGCTTACAATCTCGCTTGTATTGGGCCTTACCTCTTTCTTCCTGAGCTGCGCACTTGGTGCTCTCTCGCTCGGACTGGTTGCCATCCTGGATCGGCTAAGTGGCGGCAGACAACAAGTCGTTCTTGAAGAATTCAGCAATACCGACTTTTTTCGCGAGACAAATGATCTGAATGTCGATCTTGGCACCGCGTCGGTCCATAAAGAGGCAGCGGAGACAATAACATGAGTTCTGACGCCAGCGTTACTCCAATAGCTGAGAAGCTAGAAATAGCACCACAGACTTATCAGGAAAGCCTAGCAGCACGCAGCTGGGACGTGCCCGCTTTCGATATCGAACATATAGGAGACAAAAAGAGCCAATATAGTCTGGTCATTCCTGTCATTAATGAGGGAGAACGGATTCGTCGCCAATTGCAGGCAACACATGATCTCGGACTCAGCGATCTGGTTGATACGATCATTGCGGATGGCGGCTCAACAGATGGATCATTGGACCGGAATTTCCTGAAAAGTGTCAACGTCAGGTCTGTCATCACAAAAACAGGCCCCGGCAAGCTTTCGGCGCAATTAAGGTGCGCTTATGCAGTCTCCCTGATTGAAGGATATGACGGTATCATTACCATCGACGGCAACGGGAAGGATTCCGTCGAGAGCATCAGAGACTTTGCAAGAGCCCTTGATAACGGCGTAGATTATGCTCAGGCCTCACGCTTTGTTACCGGGGGCAAGTCGGAAAATACCCCGCTCTCCCGCCTGCTGGCGATCCGCCTTTTGCATGCCCCAATCTTAAGCCTCGCAGCACAGCGCTGGTTCAGCGATACGACACAAGGTTTTAGAGCCTATTCTGCCAGATATCTTCTGGATGACCGTGTTCAACCCTTCCGTCCCATTTTCATGAAGTATGAGCTCCTCGCTTACCTGACTGTACGCGCCAGCCAGCTTGGCCTCAAAACAGCAGAAGTTCCGACAGCACGCCTTTATCCGGCCAATGAAAAAATCCCGACCAAGATCAGCAGTGCGAACGCTCACATGGACCTTGTCAACGTTTTATTCAGTACATTGAAGGGTGATTACCACCCCCCAAATGATACACGTCATTAGGCCTCTACATGCAGAAGGACTATGATTTTCTGATTATCGGGGGTGGCTTTTACGGGTGTTGCCTGGCGCTGCTTTTGCGCTCCCTATCTCATAAAGTGATAATACTCGAACAGGGCAATGCCCTTATGGAGCGGGCCTCACGAGTTAACCAAGCACGAATTCATTCAGGCTTTCACTATCCGCGCAGCTTTGTTACCGCACTACGCTCGAAAATGCTGTACCAGAGATTTGCTACTGATTTTCCTGAAGCAGTCGTGGATGACTTCCAAATGGTTTATGCTATCGCACGACGCAAATCAAAAGTAACAGGCCACAGGTTCCTGCGCACTTTTCAGGAAATGGGCGCCCCTGTTTCAATAGCCGGCCCACAGATTAAAGCGCTTTTTTCACAGGATACGATAGAAGAAGCGTTTACTTGTACTGAGTGGGCTTTTGATTTTCGTTCTTTACGTCGACGTTTACTAGGACAGCTAGAAAAAGCCGGCATCAAAATTCTATTTAATACAGAAGCGAAGAAGTTAAATGAATTAACAAGCACAGTCGGCGTCGAATTATCTGACGGGCGTTGCCTTCGCGCCGGTCATGTTTTCAACGTGACGTACTCAAACATTAACCACCTACTTGTCTCAAGCAATGCAACACCGCTACCGATGAAGCATGAATGGACAGAAATTGCCCTTGTTCAGCCACCGGATGAATTATGCAATTATGGCTTTACGATAATGGATGGACCGTTTTTTTCACTCATGCCCTACCCGGCGGAAGGACTTTATTCCCTAACCCATGTGAGATATACACCTCACGTCAGCTGGCTCGACGAAAACGTGGGAAAGTCCCCCTACGACATAGCTGATACACTTCCCCGCCAATCCCGCTGGCGCCACATGGTTGCAGATTCTGCCCGATATATGCCTGGTGCAGTACAGATTTCCTATAAAAAGTCCCTTTTCGACGTTAAAACAGTCCTGCTAAAGAATGAGAGAGATGATGGTCGTCCAATCCTGTTCCATAAACATAGTGACGCACCTAATATTATTTCCATCATGGGCGGCAAGCTTGACAATATTTATGATCTTTTTGCGATTTTGCCGCAAACTGATCCCGCCTGGCGTGATGTGAATACATCTTTTCTCTTCACTCGAGACAGCAATGTCATGCCCCCGAAGCGGGTCCACAATGCCAACTAGTGAAGTTCTCCAAACCCTTAAGGCCAGGCTAACTGGCGAGACCGGCCGCTATGGCTTCGTCATCGTAGCAGGCTTCGCCATAGACATGGTAATTGCTCTGCTCAGCCATGAAATACTAGGCTTACCCTTACCGGTCGCCGCTACAGTAGGATTTTTGACGGCCGCGGTTGCCAACTATGCTGCACACGAATTTTGGACATTTGCGGATCGTAAACCAGAATTTTCAGGTTTTCGTTTGTCTCGCTACATGGCTGTTGCCCTGGTTACGCTATCAGTTCGGTGGCTAATTATCAGCCTTTTTGCAGACATTGAATTGTCTCCAATTAAGAATGCTTTTGTCCTAGTCGTGGCTGCAGCTGGTTCACTTGTTGTGAATTATACTTTAACTAAATGGCTGTTCAGCACACGTTAGTTCGCTCCAAGATCGAGGTATAAACTAAGGCAAGTGAAATATATAAAAATTAGGTTGAAAATGCACTTTGAACTGCACCAAGAGCAGTTTCAATAGTTTTCAAAAAGTTATCTTCTGGCCGCTTCATTTCAATTGATACCCAACCCTTAAATTCATGTTCCATCAGCCTACTAGCAAACTGTGAAAGCCACTTCTGATCGGAAGGCACTGGCGCAAGCCATGCCTCAGAAATATGTATATGGGAAACTTTGGGAAGAGCGCGCTGCAGCAATAAATCGACATCGTGCGCTTCGCCATTCATGTGCAGAGCACCAGCATCAAAGTTGATCGTAATTGCGTCGTGATTGCAGCTGGTAACAAACTCACACACACCATCAATTGTAGTCAGAAAATTGGTTCCGTAAGCAGCTGGGTTTGGTTCTATGGCGAGTGTTTGACCCGTCATAGCGGCTTTATCAGCCAGTGACAGAAAAGTATTCTTGGCACTCTCATAGGCTCCCTCACGACTTACATTATCAGGTACGACACGGTTTTTGGGTGAGCCAATGACAAGATTTGAGAACCCCATTCTCTCAGCTAACGTTACCGCCTTTTGAATGCGGTTAACAAATGCAGCTACCTCATCTGAATTTCCAAAAAGAGCCGCCCCTTGAATGCCGAAGTGTAATGATTGCATTGAAACCGGAACCAAGCCGTAATTGTGCAACTCTCCGATAACAGAATCTATAACGCCCTTTGGGGGATCGAACGAATCTAGCTCCCCTGGAAATAATAAACCAGGCGCAAACTCAAGACCTTTAAAGCCATGTTCCTTCAACAAACCGTACACTGTTTTTGCTTCGTCCGGATGCCAGGCGATATTTGACATAGCAAGTTTCATCAGCCCACCTAATTCATAGAATAATAAAAAGTCTCTATATCCGCCATGATACTATCGGCAGAATATAAATATTGCCCCTCTCCACCCCACAACTTTACATGAATAGAGCGCATATCTTCTTGATGCTTCGCCGGAGCGGTATTGTAAAAGGATTGTCCCATTAAGCGCTCATGAATATCACCGGCTTTTAGAGGCTCTGAACATATATGCACGACATCCAGGTTTTCAGTCACGGCTCTAGAGATATCAAACCACAGATTATTCATGTTGTAATATTGAAACGTGCTCTCGCTGTTAGTGAACATTTTAGCGGTGAACCCTGCCCTCTGAAAAATGCCATCCAGTAACTCTTTGAAATCACTTTCGCAATACACTGAACGATCAAGCTTTAGCATGGCTATCGCATCATCATAGCCGTATGCTTTCTTGAAAAGCTCAAGATCAGCTTGTGACATCTGCGCCCGCAGCTCTTCGGCTTTATCGTCTTTCAAAAAAGCAGGCGCTGGATTTAATAAATCAAAAATGAAGTTCTTTTTCAGACCAAAACCAAAGAGCGCCGGTAACCGTAATATGTGTACGCCTGCAAAAGCTGACTGAACTTTTTCCTCGAGCTCCCTGCGATGCTTACCGTAAGCTTTAGTAGGTTCGAAACGAGCGTTTTCTTCAGAATACTGACCTGCAAAATCGTCAAGAACTGCTATTGTCGATATTAGAACGATCCTGTCGCATTTGACTCTCTCAAGACATGTAACCAGGTTAAGTAAATTTTGGCGATCCTGAGCAGGGTCATTATTTGCCAGCCACATGGTGGCCGGGGCAGCAGCACAAACTAGTAAGTCATACTCCTTACCCGAAATATCCGAGATATTCGCGCTATTATAAGTACTTTCAAAGCCTTTATACTGACGCTTTAGCGAACTACCAACAAAGCCAGTGTGCCCAACCAGAGCGATGTTTGCAGATGCCAAATCGTTTTTGATCACAAATCACTTCTCCGTATGGGCGCGACCTATAAGTACTAGGCCGTTTCCGTCATCTTGGCGTCTGTCATAGCTTCAGATGTAGCAGGATAGCCCAGATCTCGCGTTATCTTTCCAAACTTCTCATCAAAAATAGGCAGTTGTGATTTCGGAAATTTCCGTACCCATGGCAAGACGCTTGTGTCCTGTATATGGCTGGTTTTTTTTAGTTTACCAAACTGAATTGAGTTCTGGACGAATAGCTCCATAGCTGGCGCTAGGTCCACAGCTTCTAAACCCAACCTGAGCAGGATACGGTGCCAAAGCATCAAATCTATGTCCCTCCTCATCTCTTCAAACTTAATATTGAAGAAAATATTCTGTGCATCAAAGTTATGCATCATGTTGATGTGATGCGCCGCACTGTTATTCATTTCAAACAGCACCTGCTCATCAAGTGTTTTCAGTTCATTAAGAGCCTGCTGATAGGTTTTACCGTCGAACTTTTCATCCGGTTCGTGAAGCCATGCTTCATCAGACCATTGATGATATTTGGCAGAAGAAAGTATCATATCACGTGGATCACGCACCACATGGACACCCCTGAACTTCATTCTGTTTTTAATGCGGACTTTCGGAAAGCGGCCATAAGGGTGAAAGAAGATTTTATACTCCTTACCTTGCGCTGCCTGCTCCAGCAGCTCTTTACGCTCCTGAATGTCTTTGACCTGGGACAAATGGATATACTCAACACCAACACGGTTCGCAAAACCTTCGAAGATGTTATTCATCCAGTTGGTGCCGGTTTTATGATGCGTTTTGACGGCAATATGGTATTTCATTCAGGCTGACTTTCTATGTTTTAGACATATACACAAACTATAGACTGATGAAAAAATTCGCTATCAAACAAAAAAGTACTCATTTCAGCTTTCCCACGCACTTGGCAACTCATCACCAAATCGGTTGACGCAGAAGCGGTAAACATCTGCATAGTGTTCTTTCAAGCGAACTTTAGTCTGTTCAGGGATTGACTTCGACCTAACAGAACGATTTATAATTTGATCGAAGCTAGCGCTCCTAGCTGATAAACCCAGAAATTCCTGAAGTTCAGTTATTGTCTCCTGAGAAAACAAATTCTCATAAAAGCCATAATATAAACGACTTCGTGGGAATACCTTCTCTAATTCTATAATCGTGCGGTCATAACGAGTTCTTTCCTCAAGAACTCTAGATGAAAAAGACTTCTCAAGCTCTTCATTTGCATCAAGAATTTTACCTCTAATTTCCTGATACTTCAACTGCGACCAATGTCTGGAAACTGGATCACGCATCAAGAAAACTATCTTAAGGTCAATGTCATGCCAGTCAAACAGGTTGATAATTTCTTGAAAATGCTCGGCTTTCAGCATCATGTAAGCAGGAGTTATCTCACAGAAAAATCGATGTTGATCATTACAGAGACGTTCAAAATGATCTAAATAACCTGTTGAGCAATAGCTCATTCGGAGCCTATCGATTAGCGCCTCCCGATACCTCTGTTGCCTTTTGAGTCTCGGTATCAAAGACTTATTTAAATGAGGCTTGGCCAAGAAAGCCTCTATAGTTGCCAACTCTAAATCACGTTCCCAATTACGGGATAAATGAGGCACATATAGCGTATCAAAATAATGAAGCTCTTTAAGCGGGCTGCATGCTATGTCTTCATAAGTTTTTAAATATTCGAATAGCCACGAAGTACCAGCACGCGGGGCACCAATACCCAAGATCATTGTTTTCCCAGACAGATTTGGATAACGTGACATATGTTTATCACCCTTCCTTACGCTTGCGCGCGTCATCCTCGAATCTGACGAGAATATCAGGGTCTTGGCCGTATTCTTTCATCCTTCCGGCCTCAAGCCATAAAAAATGTGTGCACAGATTTCTCAATAGCGGAATGCGATGCGACGCGATCACTACGATGCCAGCTCCACCAACCATCGTTTTCATACGAGACTGCGCTTTATTTCTGAACTTTAGATCACCTGCACCGATCCATTCATCCATCATTAGGATTTCCGGCTCAAAAGCCGTAGCCGTTGAGAAAGCCAGACGCATAACCATTCCTCGTGAATAAGTTCTGACGGGCATAAGTAAGTACTCTCCAAGACCACTAAAGTCAGCCACCTCAGGAATGCGTTCTTCTGCTTCCTTTCTTGTCAAACCCTGTATCAACCCGTTCAATACGATATTTTGTATCCCTGTCGCCTCCATTTTCATACCAATACCCACATTGAATAGAGCTGAGACAATTCCCTCAGAGTGCACTTGGCCCTTTGTCGGGGGCACGATCCCGGCCATAACTTGCAATAAGGTGGTCTTACCTGCGCCGTTATGGCCAACAATACCCAGACGATCGCCCCCAGAAAGGCCTAGTGTTATCCCTTGCAAAGCCTCAACCCCCCCGCCCTTTCCAGCAATAAGTTTGCCACCAAGGGTACTGTCACTCTTTAAATTAAGCCTGTTTGTTAAGGCTGATTTAAATCCAAGAGCGGGGTATACCAACCCTACTTCGTTGAGCAAAACACTAGGCATATTTAAATCCAGAATATAATTCGGCGCCGACACGAGGCATAAACTGTCAAGCCTAATATCCATCCCACCACTGTAATGCAAAGAACAACAGTCCAACTATTGACAGGGACTTCGCCACGTAAAATTGGCTCTCTGAATATTTCAAGAAAATGTGTAAAAGGATTCCACCAAACGTACTCACCAATGCGTCCTAAAGAAGTCGGCACCCATATAATTGGGGTTAGAAAAAACATAATTCGCATAATCGAGCTTATAAAGTGTTGTATATCTCTATAGCGCGCGCACAAGCAGCCTAGGAATAACTGGACCCAAACAGCGTTTGCTATAAAGATTATAAGCGCAGGAACACACCACAACATAGCTGTTGTAAATTTTACATTTTGCCAAATAATGACTGACAAAACTATAATTGAACTAA
>JALEGM010000292.1 GCA_022763145.1 Aquisalinus sp.
CCGTTTTTGCCGGTCCGGTGGTTATGGCGCGGAGCCTCCACCCGATCCCATCCCGAACTCGGTCGTTAAATTCCGCAGCGCCGATGGTACTACGTCTTAAGGCGTGGAAGAGTAGGTCGTCGCCGGGCCTGCAAAGATGGTTTGACTAGCCCATATCAATTTTCGCAATACCGCCCGAGAGGGCGGTTTTTTTGTGCCTGTCGTTTCAGCATGATAGTATTAGCTGAAATTTCTATTTTCTTCTTTGGCGACGGGTCGGCAGTCTGATGAAAAAAGTCATTGTACATATCGGCTATCCGAAATGTGGCTCATCTGCCATTCAACATTTTCTTTGTCACAACCAGCAACTGTATGGTGATGATGTTTCTTACCGTTATTTTGTCATGGGTAAAGAAGGTATCATGAGCCAGCAGGAGGTAACCGCTCTCTCGAGGCGCAGCCTGTCAGGATATGTGGCTTCTGTCGGTTCCCTGAGCAATGCGCTGCTTTCACTGCAGGACCATCTTGCAACGCAAGAAGATGACGATTTTATCCCCATCATTTCTCAGGAAGGCTGGGGCAGCAATGACGATATAGCTGATTTGAGAGATGTTTCAGATCAGTTGAGGGATGAGGTGGAATTACATATAGTTGGATATGTTCGCCCACAGATTTCCTGGCTTCAATCTGCCTGGTGGCAGTGGTACGCATGGCGCGGTGATGGTTTGAGTCTCGATAAAGCATGGAAGTGGCTGAAGCACACAGTAAAATGGCATGGTCGATTGCAACGATTCGCGGCTATTCCCTCTGTTGGCTCTGTGACGGCTCGACTTCAGGACGCTCATGCAGATGTTACGCGGGATTTACTGGATTATCTTCAGCTCAGTGACACTGCTTATCAGGCTGGCAAACGAATCAATACCTCCGTTACGGCAAATCATGTGGCAATATATAGAAGATTGCCTTTTTTGAGACCGCCACATGATTCGCGAGCTGACCTCATCATCGAGAAATTATTCCCAACAAGAAAACGCCCCCCCTTTATAATAACACGGGAGTTTGCAGCTGACGTTTTGGCAGAAGTCTATGAGGATAATATTGCGCTACTTGATAGCCTTGGAGATAAAGCAAAGGCCACAATGCAGCGAGACCAGCGCTGGTGGTCCGTGGAGGCGTATGCAGAGTATTGGCTCAAGGAGCACTCATGACTGAGGCTGATGTCTTTGAATGGGTCAGAAAAGGGAAGGGCAGGTTCTTCCTGTTTTGTGATCACGCCAGTAACTTTATTCCGCCTGACTATGAAAACCTAGGTCTCTCTGATGAGGTGTTAGAAACACATATTGCTTGGGATCCCGGTGCCGTTGCTCTCGCAACTGAGCTTGCCCAGCTTCTGGAGGCTGATCTTACGAAATGTACTTTCTCCCGCCTGTTAATCGATCCAAATCGTGCACCGGATCAAGCAGGTCTGGTTCCTGCAATCAGTGATAATACGCCCATTCCTGGTAATCAGAGTTTGTCAGAAGCAGGCCTGAGAGAGCGTGTTAGTCTGTATAATACCTATCATGAAGCTCAGGAAAATGCTTTGGATGAGGTAATGTCACGAAGATCTGCGCCATTTATTTTATCACTGCATAGTTTCACCCCACGCATGACAGGAGCAACGGTAGATCGGCCATGGCACCTTGGTGTTCTTTGGAATCATGATGAAGCTACCGGCCAGGCAGCGGTTCGTCTTTTGGCAGAGATGACGGGGCTAACCGTCGGGGATAACGAGCCGTATGACGGGCACTTTTATAATCATGCACTAGACCGTCACGCCGCACCGCGAGGCCTGCCGCATATGACCCTTGAGGTGAGGCAGGATCTGTTAAGTACCGCTTCAGAAGTAAAAGATCTGGCCTGCAAACTGGCGCCCGTATTCATAGAACTGGCGAATTCTATCGGTCAGGAATAGCCCAAAAAAATATTGTCAAACATGACAGGTTTTTGACAGAAAAGCCTTGATTTACGAGAATCTCGGAGGCATATGGTGTCCTCTTGATTGATGCGGGATGGAGCAGCCCGGTAGCTCGTCAGGCTCATAACCTGAAGGTCGTAGGTTCAAATCCTACTCCCGCACCCAATAACCTTTGGTTGTCATTATTTATCGATCATTGATTTCTTTTGCTACCCGCTCACAAATAGAAACAAAGTGCTGCACTAGCGGTGTGCTTAACGTCTCTGGGCGAACGATTAAAATGCTCTGCCATTCCATATCTATGTCAAAGTCCACTTCGCGCAAAAGTCCTGCTTTTATATCTTCTTCAAAAATCGATCTGGGACCACCGGAGATCACATCTAGATTGAGGTACATTCTTCTCAGTAAGTTGTAATTGTCCGATGAAATTTTCGGTTTAATAAGATCAAACTTGTTGTTTTGGGCGCGTACCGAGCTACGTGTTTTGGGAACGGCCCAAGGGAATTTTCCAATTACATCTAATGTAATTTCATCGTAATTAAAAATTGGGTGATTAATACGTGCTACCGTGATGATCCGTTCACCAAGGATCGGCTTAACAAAAATACCTTGCTTGTGGTCGATTCGGGGCCTGTCGAATGGGCCAATAACAACATCCAGCTCAGAGGCTTCAAACATAGTAAGCAGAGCAATGTCGTCCTCAGTTACGACTTCAATTTCAACATCACCGGTTGAATGAGCGAACTCAATCAACACCTCCGGAATGAGAATCTGTTCAATGATAGGACCGATACCAATCCGGATCATCCCACGCTCTAACTGCGTGGCAAGCTCAATATACCGTCTAATTGAACCTAACTGCTGATCCAGAGGCTGGGCTTTGGAAACGATGTATTTTGCAATTTCAGTTGGGGAAAGACCTTTTGGGGAGCGATGAAATAACTGTGTTTTCAGCTCATCTTCAAGTCTCAACAAACGGCGACTAAGTGTCGGCTGAGATTGGTTCATCTGCCTGCTTGC
>JALEGM010000293.1 GCA_022763145.1 Aquisalinus sp.
ATAGATATCAATCTGACCGTTCTCACCGGGTGTCTGGTAAACATAAGGATTGCCCCAAGGGTCAAGCGGCAGTTTGCGAATATACCCACCAGGACGGTATGCTTCAGCCCGATTTACGCCATCTGGTACGCTGACAAGGGCCTGCAAACCTTGCGCCATCGTTGGATATGTTTTCATATCCAGGCGATATTGATCGAGGGCCACTTCAAGCGTTGAGATATCCGCGCGGGCTTTTTGCATGTCTGCCTGATCGGCAGCAGGCAAGACGTTGATAACAACAATTGTTGTCAGCAGTCCCAGGATAACAAGCACAACCATCATTTCTACGAGGGTCAGTCCGCGTTGATCTTTGCGCCCTGTTTTGCGAATTGTCGAACGAATGATATTCATTGTCTCAGCCCTTACTTCTAACTGACTGTCAGCGTGTTGATCTGTAACACAGGCACAAGTATTGCCAGCATTACAGTCATAATAACCAGCCCCATGCCTACAACAATTATCGGCTCAATCAACCTCAAGGCAAGTGTCGTGGCGGTATCAAACTCTGTTTCCATTTGGGCAGCAGTCTTATCGAGCATTACCGGCAATTCGCCAGCACGTTCACCGGCTGCAACCATGTAGCCCAGCATCGGCGGGAACGCTGCTGCTTTCTGCAATCCACCTGCAAGAGAGGCCCCTTCACGCACAGCCGCCAACGTATCTCCAAGCTGATGGCGGATACGGGTGTTCATAACTGTGCGGCGGGAGGCCTGAAGACACTCAAGCAATGGAACACCAGAAGCAAAGAGCGTGGAAAATGTGCGTGCAAAACGGGAACCATCCATGCCGCGTACAAATCGCCCGAATACCGGCAATTTCAGCAAGAATGTATCTACCTTTAACCGTAAGGAAGGCACAGCCATCGCACGCCAAAACCCGACAGTGGCAGCGACCACCAGAAGCAGCAGCCAGAGACCCCAGGACTGTAGGAAATTGGAAAAACCGATCACAAGCCGTGTAATCATGGGGAGTTCTGCGCCCATCGTGTCAAATTGTTCAACGATCTTGGGAACAATGAAAACCATCATGCCCGATATGACCAGTGTGGCGATAATAGCGAGGGCAGCAGGGTAAATCAGCGATGTCAACGCTTTCATCAGTGTTGCCCTGTTCTTCTCAAGCATATCAGCAAGGCGAATCATAACTGCACCCAGATCACCCGAGGTTTCACCAGCAGCGATGATGCCACGGTACAAATCGGAAAAAATAGCCGGGTGTTCGCCAAGTGCATCTGACAGGCGCCAACCTTCGATAACACGCGATCTGATGGACAGAAGCGTGCCGCGCACGCCGGGTTTATTCATCTGCGCCGCTACAGCACTGAGCGCTTCTTCTACAGGCGTTGCAGAGTTAACGAGGATTGCGACCTGCCGTGTAACCAAAACCAGATCACTTTTTGAAAATGAGGCCTTGCGAGTTCGTTGTCCGTCAACTTCAGTGCCGACATTCTCCAAGCTGAGTGGTGTAAGTCCCTTGTCAAGCAATTCGCGGCGCGCAAGACGCGCATTATCAGCAGACAGAATACCTTTGCGGGTTTTCCCTGAAGGGTCAAGCGCCTGATACTGAAACGCGCTCATGATGAAGCGTCCTCAGTCCGGTCTTTTTGAAGAACCCGCAGGACCTCTTCTATGGAGGTAACACCGTTACGTGCATGGGCGAAACCGTTTTCAAGAAGTGTTTCCGCATTGCGAAATGCGTGTGCTGATAACTCCTGCTCACTGGCATCTTGATGAATCATCTTTTTCAGCGTCTCGTCGGCAACGACCAACTCATATACGCCGACACGGCCTTCGTACCCGGTATGATTACACCGCCCACAACCGGTAGGCTTGTACAGCGTTATGGCCTCCCCCGGCTTAGCACCAAGCAACTGGAGCTGAGCGGCATCCGCATTGTATGGCACTTTGCAAGCGGGACAGAGTTGCCGTAGTAACCGTTGTGCCATGACTCCAGCCAAGGTTGATGATAGCAGAAATGCCTCAACCCCCATATCGCGCAAGCGCGTCATTGCTCCAACTGCAGAATTTGTATGGACCGTAGAGAGAACCAGGTGACCTGTAAGACTGGCCTGAACAGCAATCTGGGCCGTCTCCACATCCCTGATTTCACCGACCATGACAATATCCGGGTCCTGGCGGAGAATAGCCCGCAAACCGGCAGCAAACGTCATACCGACTTTGGTATTAACTTGTGTCTGTCCTACACCATCCAGGGCATATTCTACTGGATCCTCAACAGTTAAAATGTTTCGTGAGGGATCATTCAGGAGAGATAAGCCACCATAAAGAGTGGTCGTTTTGCCTGAACCTGTGGGCCCCGTGACAAGAATGATACCATTGGGTCGCTGAAGGATAGATTTGAAGCGTTCCAGCAGAGCTGACGACATGCCAAGCGTGTCGAGGTCTAGTTTCGCTTGCTCCTTGTCGAGGAGGCGCATGACGACGCGCTCGCCAAACCTCGATGGTAGCGTCGAGATACGCACATCTACAGCACGTGTACCGAGAGAAATAGAAATACGGCCATCCTGTGGGATTCGCTTTTCAGCAATATCAAGCCTGGCCATAACCTTCACACGAGATGTCAGTACGGGAGTCATGCGCGCCGGAAGGTTAAGCACTTCCCGCAACACACCATCAATACGTAAGCGGACAGATACTTCCTTCTCGTAAGGCTCGATATGAATATCTGATGCCTTGGTCTTAACTGCTTCTGCGATCAATGCGTTTATCAAACGGATGACAGGTGCATCGTCCTCACTATCCAGGAGGTCAGCGGTTTTGGGCAGACCTTCTGCCAGGCTGGACAGGTCTTCATCACCTGTCGCCCCAAGATCATCGGTTGAAATACCTTCAACGGAGTAAATCTCCGACAAGCGCCGTTCAAAAATATCATCGGGTAATTTTTCAAGTCTCACCGGCTGCCCCAGAAAGCGTCTTGCCTCCAGCCGTGCCCAAACCCCTTCTTCTGTCTGCTCGCCAACTGCTTTCTCACCAACGATGTATCCGGCCTTATCACGAGCGAGAACAATCAATCCCTTGTCCCTGGCAAAAGCATAGGTGAAACGCGGCAAGACTTCTGTCGCTGTTCCATCTAGCTGTTGTGTTGCGGTCGTCTCTGGCATGGCACTATGCATCAGGGTCAGTACTGCTCCTGATAGACAGGTGCAGGGAGAATGTCGGGATCAACGCTCAGATATTCTTCCACAAGACGGTCTATAGAAGGCTTTTCATTACGGCTCTTGAGAAGTTGTTGCTCACGCACATAATCATACTTTCTGGCTGTGACGCGCTGGGCAGTAGCTTCATCTCGTAATATTGTTGGCTTAATGAATATCATCAGGGTGCTTTTGGTAGTGGCGCGAGAGCTACTTTTAAAAAGGTTACCCGCAATCGGAATGTCACCAAGGAATGGAACTTTGTTTTCCGTAATCTGCCGATTGTCATCGATCAAACCACCCAGCACGAGAATGGACCCATTATCGGCATTGGCTGTTGTTGAAACGCTTGCTTTGTTAGTAACAAACTCCTGATTAACACTCGTAAGAGCGCCGTTAATGCTGGAAACTTCCTGCGTAATCTCCAGGCGGATTGTATCCCCATCGCTAATCTGAGGGGTGACCTCAAGGATAATACCGACTTCCTGACGTTCAACGGTCCTAAAAGTATTGGTGAAGTCCGTGCCAGTTTGTTCACCTGTTGTTATTGGAATTTCCTGGCCAACCTGCAAACGCGCGGGCTGATTATCAAGGGTAACGGTGAACGGCGTAGAAAGAATGTTCGAGTCCGTATCTGCTTCAATCGCTGTAAGAATAGCACCGAAGATCGTACCATCAGCTGATTTACCGCCAGCTCCGATTGAAAAACCATCCAGACCAAGGAATGAACCGATCGCGGCTTCAAGCAGTCGCTCTGTACCTGGAATGAGTTGACCTTCATTGGTTGTTGTTGTCCGTGTTCCACTAGGGTCAATAACAGTTACTTCCTCATCACCGATACGCTCATCGGCAAAAAATGCCGCACCAACACCAGCCAAAACATTCGGCTGTGTATTACTGAAATTCTGCGATGTGAACGGAATTTCCTCACCAGCTATGACGTATTGCAGTCCCAGGTCACGCGCAACATTATCCGAAATATTGACTACGATTGCCTCAATAAGTACTTGCGGACGACGAACATCCAACTGCCGCACAACCGAGGCAATTATGCGCTGTGTATCAGCGTCAGCATTCACAACCAACGAATTAGTTTGCGCGTGAAAGACGATGGATGGCTTTCGGTTCGTAGAATCTTCACCGTAACTTTTCTCAATCATTTCAGTAAGCAGAGGCACGATTTCTTCGCCATCTGCGTGAGCAAGACGTATAACCGATAGATCAACTTTCGACGTACCAGCAAGGTCCAGATCCTGAATGACCGGAAGCAACTTGCTGACCTCACTGGGGTTACCGCGCAAGATGATCGTATTACTGGCATCGACGGCAACAACACTGATCCCGCTGCTGCCAACAGCAGACTCACCTGCACTTCTGGCACCAAGATCACGTAAAACAGTAGCCACTTCAGCAGCTATGGCATTCTGCAACTGAACCGTGCGAACAACAGACGTATCTTTATCAATGCTATCGATCACCCCTAATAGTCGACTGACGTTAGCTGCAGTATCAACAATAATGATAGAGTTGCTTTCCAGGACTGGTGTGACGATACCACGCTCACCAACCAAGCCACGCAGATTAGTGGCAGCCGTGCGGGCATCAACCAAGTTAAGCCGCACTATGCGGGTCACGTACTCACCGCCAGCAGCTGTAGCCAGACCCACATTAGGCTGGCGGGTTGCCGTATCATTCGGGACAATCTTGTATTCGCCATCACTAATCGGCAGCACGGCGTAATTGTTCACCTGCATGGTCGCGAGGAACAATTCCCAAATTTCATCTGATGTAAGTGTAGCTTCCGGAGGGGCGATGATCGTCACCTTGTTATTGGCAAGTCGCGGATCAATGACGAATTTATAGCCCGTAAGTACGGACACGGTTCTGATGAAGTCTCTAATATCAGCGCCTTCATAATTATTCAGTATGGAGCCGCCATTGCTCTGGGCCTGCACAATTTCGGCTTGCGCGAACAAAAGCCCGGAAGATGCAGCAATTATGAGAGCTATTTTTCGTAGGTTGAGCATTACTGCAACTCCGATAAAATAATGGATAGCTGGATCTGTTCTCCACCGCGATTGACCATTAAAGCTATTGCATCTTGTGACTTCAAGTCATCCAGCATTTCAAAGAGGCTTTCAGGGTCTTGTGGAGCAGAGCGACCATTGACCTGACTGATGACATCACCTTCATTTAATCCGGTGCGATTGAAGGCAGCCTGATCAGACCCAGCCGAAACCACATATTGCCCCGTCGAGATACCATTGGCGCTTCGGACTGGGCGCATCACGAAAATTTCGGATAATCGCTCCAGCGACATTGCTGTATTTTGTGACCTGGCAGGATTTACTGACCTTTGTTGGGGAGTTACTGAACCTGATACTTGGCCTGAGGCAAAGTCGGAACTATTTCTCTCTAGAGTGACAGACTCCAGAATACCATTCCGGGAGATGATCGCGCGGCCGGGTTCCAGCCGCTCAAGCGTGACACCGCTTTCAATTTCATCTCCCACAAGAAAAGTCTGTTCGCTTGATGAACCAACTTTGATAATCGCACTGCCGCGCCCCCCTTCAAGAATCATAGCCCCTGAAATGCTGATATTGAGAGTTGTTTCCACAGCATCAAGGTAGTCAGGGTCTCGTTCCGACACACTGGCCGGTGTAGCGCTAAAAGGGTTGTATCTTGAAAACACGGCATACTCACGCTGGTCCGAAGCGTTCAACACGGATGGCAATGCGAGTGATTCTGGATTGCCTCCGTCATCTACCGGCGTAATCAACGCCAGTGTGAAACGCGCGGCAAGAAAGGCAACCAGTGCCAGAGCGCCAACTTCCACAAGGGTGACGGCAAAGGTCTTATTGGCCTTCCCCCTACCCGGAGTGAAACGCAAAAAGACTGGATATTTCAAACTCAACGTATTCAAGCCTTACCTGCTAATATCTGGCTGTGCTTCAACGCACCACTGGGGGCGTAGCTGTTTCTCTCTGGCATATCAATTTAAGTAATCTACAGCAAAAACAGTGCCTTACCATATAATATTTGCCACGAAAAAAGGCGGCACATGGCCGCCTTATTCCCGTGTTCATGGCTTGTATCGCCTAGAATTCGCGTTTCAGGCTGACAGAGAAGGTACGACCAAGATCATACTGCTCGAAGTCAACTTCTGAAAAACCAGAGGAACCGTTCAGTGTCTCGCGTACTGCGTTGTAATCATCGTTGAAGATGTTCTGAACCTTCACACCAAGATTGTAATCAGAACCGAAGAGAGCAAGATCCTGATTGATCACAAGGTCAATCGTAATTGGAGGTTCTTCAGTAATCTCTGGTTGAGTGCCTTCGCCGCGCAAGAAAATACGCTCACTAGCGTAGTTAGCAAGCACAGTTGCTTTTGAACCAGTGTCGTTATTTTCTACACCAAGCTGCAAATTAAACAGATGATCTGACTGTCCGACCAAAGAACTGCCATCTGCAATAAACGCATTAGCAGGAGCTTCGCGACTACCCACTCCTCCGTTTACAGGTACAGCCTGTATAACAGTTCCAGTATTATCAACTTCAGAGTCAGAGTAAGTGTAATTGGTTTTGAAAACCAGATCCTTACCTACAGCCCAAGGAGTGTCCAATATTTCAGCAAGATCGAAGTTTTTCTCAAGCTCGAATTCAACACCCCAGAGTTCGGCAGATGGTGCATTCAAGAAAGATTGTACACTAACGTCACCCTGTGTACTGAAAAAATCTTCAATTGGGTTGTCGAACTCCTTGTAGAAGAACCCGAGGGTCGCAAACTCACCACGCGCGAAATACATTTCAAGACGCGCATCGTAGTTCTTGATTTCGGTGTTCTCCAAGAAAGGATTACCTTGATAAGGGATATCGCTCTCCGGATCGTCAAAACGAACAAAAGTCAGCTCGCGAAACTGAGGCCTTGTTATCGTTTCAGAGTAACCAACACGGAGCTGAATATCAGCATTACCAAAAATATCTGTAGTCTCAGTGAAAGGTGGAATCCATGTCAATGTCACTGCAGGTAAGAAGTAATCTGTTTCAAGAGTATCATTTGCGAAACGAGAGTTAGGATCAAGAGTCGCAAAAGTCTCAGTCTTTTGCTTGGATTCTTCATAACGACCACCAATGGCAGCTCGAAGATACTCGCCAAGCTCAATATCGGCTCCAGCATAGGCTGCTGAAACCTGCAGCAACCCTTCAAAATTGTCAGGCTGCGCGGCCGTGGAGTTCAACCTCACAATCGCACCTGTGGTACCAAGTATCTCATCTGAAAAGATCAAATCTGCTCGGCTGCCCAAGATTTCATCCGGAAAAGCACCCCGAAAGGAGAAATCACGAATTTGCGCATCACGCTCAGTTAAGTCATAAGCTGCACCGAAGGTAAGATCGAAAGCGCGACCATCTATATCAAGAGGAAGCAAGAAGTCGGCACCAAAACTTAATGATGTGTCGTCGATATTACCAAATCTAATGAAGCTGTCTCCGTCATTATCATTGAATACGAAATCCTGAAGCACATTATCGAATTCAAAGTCTGTCGAGCGCTCATATGGTGCATCACGGCGACCTTCGCCGTAAGCTGCACGCCAATCAAACTCTACTCCGGATCCGTCATTGAATTGCGTATCAGCAAAAAGAACGTGTGATCCATTGGTTTGGAATTGCAAGACTTCACGCTCAATGAAGCGTGTTTCTTCGTTAAGGAAAAGCTCTTCGCCTCTATCGTCGACACCAGAACTAATTTCACTTTCTTTACTGGTCTTCCTAACAACTAAGCCAGTGAAGTTCAGCTCATTGGCAGCTCCCCACTCGAGGCCTGTGGAACTGAGAAGGGACAGTGTGATATCTTGAACAGTCCTCGTATATTCCGCATTGTTCTCGAATGGATTCAAGAAGCCAGCACCTGAGTTGAAGGTCTCTGGACGCACGCGCACACCATTACGCGTTGTCCACTCATTCCCGTAGCCCAGATAAAAGACTGTCCCGAGCTCGTAGTCTCCATCTGTATCGAAGACCTTCCCAAAAGCAATGCTACCACTACCGTTAATTGGAGCTGCATCTTCGCTAATTAGAAGTGTATCAAATTGTTCGAAGCTCTGACGCGCAGTGACGTCCAAATCGCTTTGACCTGGGTTTTGACTCAGGAATGTGCTTACCTCAGAAGGCAAGTCACGCAGACCATCGTCAAATCCAAAAATATCAGTATCACTACCATCGTGGAACAAACCAGAAGCAAAGGTCGTTTCAGTGTTTGCGCTGAAGGAAACACTAACTTCCAAGAAATCTTCATTCGGGATTGACTTAGAGCGGAGCTCGACAACACCACCACCAAACTCACCGGAATATTGTGGCGAGAATGTTTTCTGAACCAGAGAGCCTTCCAGGACGGATGTCGGGAAAAGATCCAGTGGTGCAGTCCGCTTGAGCGGCTCCGGGCTTGGAAGTTTTGAGCCGTTCAGCGTAGCGCTTGAATAGCGGGAGTTCAGACCGCGAACGATAACAAACTTACCGCCCTCAATAGAAAGACCAGTAACTCGACGCAACGCATCAGCGATATCCGAATCCCCGGTCCGGACAAAATCTTCAGCGTCGAGGACACTTGAAATCTCTGATGTGGCTTTTTTCTCGTCAGGAATATTCTGGCCGCGAACGATGATGACATCCTCCTGGGCGACCGCTGCGCCTGAAGCAGCAAGCATCGCGGTCGCGAGCAGTGCTGATGGCGCTAATGTATTAAACTTCTTCATGGTTAACCTCTGTTGCCCCCTGGGCGTTAAATTACCTCGTACTCGGATGGGTATAACCGGCGGACATTGCCCGCCGGTTAAGAGTTCAATTAGTTACAGAGACCAATGGTCCAGTTAACGTACCAGTCGTCACTCGCATTCTCTACAGCGCCAATATACGTCACGCTGTCAAAGAAGTCGTTTCCTGCTGGCAGGCTAGCTGTCACTGCATTCTCACTCGCACCCGGAACAACTGTTGCTGTACAACCGGAAGCCGCTGTCAGCGTGCTGTCAATTCCGTCTGTGAAACCATCCACGTTGCCATTGGCAGCAGCGAAGACCGGGCTTGAGACAGTACCGTTGGTTGTCACACCGCCAGCGTTATTGGAAGCGATGAAAGAACTGAAGAATTCTGTAAATACAGAAGTATCGGAGGATTCTTGAGTGAAATCGATTGCATCATCACCCGCACCAGCGATCACCATGTTATAGACTTCACCATCCGTACCGGCGCGAAGCTGAGCACCATGATCCGTGTTTGGATCGCCCAAGAATGTGATGTTAGCAAGCGTCGGGTTGGAACGTGGCAGAATGTCTGTGTCATTACTGCGGTTGTCACCTTCAAAGCCGTTGTCGCCATCATCAGAAGCGTGCTGGATGATTACGTACTGCACATTACCTGTCCAGCCGTCTGTCCAATCTAGCGAGTCGTCGCCATTGCCTGTGAGAACAATGTGCTTCGCATTCACTGTACCACCGAAGAACTCGACGCCATCGTCAACATTGTTGTCGACTTGGATAAAGTCAACTTCAGTACCGGAACCGACGCCCTGGAAGGCGATACCGTTCAGCTCGTTACCTGAGGAGAAGCGGAAGCCACCGTTCCGAACCTGAACGAAGTTCAAAACACCGGAGTTATCAGTAGCGAGGTTACCACCAAAGAGGCCAGAACCACCCTCACCAGTTTTCTCGCAAAGTTCCGGGTTAGCTACAGGGTCAACCGTCGTGACGTCACAATCGTTGATTGGCGCGCGACCATTGATCACGAGACCACCGAACTGACCACGCGCCGTTGCCTGCCCAAGAACATCCTGCTCGGATGTAAAGATGATCGGGCTTGAGTCTGTACCAAGTGCCTGGATTTGAGAACCGCGAGAAACAACCACGGCATCTTCGCCGGAACGACCATAGATTGTTACACCAGGGTCGATAGAAAGAACGGCTGAAGAAGCGCCTGTATCCGGGTTGTTTGCGTCAGGACCAGCATCTTCACCGACAAAGACTGTACCGATGAAGCTGTAGATATTGCCACTGGTCAAACGCAGATCTGAGGTGATCAGGTTAGGCAGGATACAAATGAAGTCTTCGGAAC
>JALEGM010000294.1 GCA_022763145.1 Aquisalinus sp.
AAAAAGTGGAGCCATGAAGCATGGACGGCCAAACAACACCTGCGCCCAAAAAGCGTGATATCGGTTTATTGATCCGCAGATTACTCGTCGGCGGGTTACCGCTATTTGTCATTGTCGCAGGTATATTAGGCCTCGCTGGCATGAGTGCTTTGAAACCGACGCCTGAAGAAAAAGAAGAGGTGATTAAAGCACCGCCGGTTCTTGTTGCCGCCGCGCAGGAAGAAAATGCGCGCTTGAGTGTGGTGACGCAGGGTGAGGTCAGGCCGCGTACTGAAATCAAGTTGGTACCGCAAGTTTCCGGCAAGATTACTTATGTATCCCCGAGTTTCATTGAAGGCGGTGCCTTTGAGAAAGGCGACGAACTGCTACGCATCGAGCAGGAAGAATACAGGCTTCGTGTCGTTCAAGCCCGCGCCAATGTGGCGCAGGCTCGTACAAGATTGCGCAGTGAAGAAGCTGAAGCCGAAGTGGCGCGCCGTGAGGCAGATGAATTGGGGCTTGATACAGCGACGTCACCCTTGGCCCTGCGTGAACCACAGCTGGCAGAAGCGCGTGCCATGATAAACTCTGCAGAAGCCGCCCTTGGTGAAGCGGAATTGCAGTTGGCGCGAACTTCTATCCAGGCACCTTTCTCCGGTCGGGTACGGCGCAAGAATGTCGATATCGGCCAGTACATTACACCGGGTATGGAACTTGGTGACATATTCTCGGTGCAGGTGATGCAGGTTGCACTGCCATTAACAGATGCTGAACTTGGACAGCTGGGGCTGCAGGTTGGTTTCATCGAAACCTCCGAAAACAAAGGACCTGCGGTCACGTTAGAAGCGCTCGTCTCTGGCAAGCCACATCAATGGAGCGGCAGAATAGTCCGTACTGACAGCGGGTATGATCCACAAACTCGCGTCCTGTTTGCTTATGCAGAAGTTGAAGACCCTTATGGGACAGGTTCAGATGAGGGTACCCCGATGGCCTCTGGTCTTTTCGTTTCTGCCCATATTGAAGGCAGGGCTCTTGAAGATGCAGTTGTGGTGCCGCGCACGGCCCTTCGTGGTGAAGGAGAAGTGTATGTGGTGACGGCAGAAGAGGAACTTGAAATTCGACAGGTCGCTGTTGCGTCGAGTGACCGTGATCGTGTTGTGCTCACCGGTGGTCTTGAAGCTGGCGAACAGGTCGTAACCTCACCTGTACGTGGTGCTGCTAACGGGATGAAAGTGGACATTGTAGATCCTGACAATCCCGAAGATCCTCAGCCAGAACCAGAGGAAGATTCCGAGGAAGCTCTCGCAGACAATAATACTGTCACCCAGACAGTCGCAAACTGAGGAGGCGATGATGAGAAGTATCGTTTCCTGGTGGGCCAGTAACAAGGTCGCAGCTAACCTGCTGATGGTCATAATCCTGATTACAGGCTTCGTCAGCCTGTTAACGATCAATCGGGAAATTGAGCCATATGTCGAGTTCCCGGGTGCACGTGTTTCTGTCAGCTGGCTTGGGGCGTCACCGCAGGATGTCGAAGAACAGGTCATTGTACGCCTTGAAGAGGCAATCAGTCGCGTCGACGGTATCGATCAGCTCTATTCATTCGCTGCCGAAGGTTTTGGTGCTGTATTTGTTATCGGCGATATGGAGCTTGATGAGTCTGCCTTCCTCCAGGACATCAAGCGCGAAGTTGACTCGATCAATACATTCCCTGCTGCGGTGGAAGAGCCGCAACTCAGTCTGTTCGCGTCGCAGGATGAAGTGATGCGCGTTGCTGTCTCCGGTGATGTGGACGAGCGCGAGCTGAAACGGTTCGCAGAGAAAGTCCGCAGGGAGATTGCCCTTGTGCCGGGTGTGCCGTCGGTTGAATTGTTCGGCGTGCGCGGTGAAGAAGTTTCCATTGAAGTATCTGAGGAAACATTACGCCAATACGGGCTGACCTTTGATGAAGTTGCCAATGCTGTACGAGGCTCTTCGGTCAATCTCTCTTCCGGTAATGTGCGTACAGCGATCGGTGACGTACAGTTACGAACCCGCCAGCTTGCTGACACAAGCAGCGAGTTTGAAGATATCGTGGTACGGCAACTGCAGAATGGTGCCGTCATTCGCGTTGGTGATATTGCTGAGGTCAAAGACGGCTTTGAAGAGGTCAATCTGCTCGCGACACTAAACGGTGAGCGCGCTGTTCTGGTGCAGGTCATGAGCGGGCCTGACATGGATATTGTAAAAATGGCGCAGGGCGTTCGCGATTATGTTGAAGAAGCGCAAGACCAACTGCCGCCCGGAGTTTCAATGACCCTGTGGGAAGATGACTCCGAAATGTATGAAAGTCGGATCACCACGATCGGAAACAGCTTTTTCAGTGGGTTGTTCCTTGTTCTGGTGACTTTGATGCTTTTCCTGCGACCAGCGATTGCTCTTTGGGTATCTGTCGGCATCGCCATCGCTTTTGCCGGGGGGCTCGCGTTCCTGCCATATTTCGGTGTGTCATTTAACATGATCTCCACCTTCGCATTTCTACTGGTGATAGGCGTTATTGTGGATGACGCTATCATTGTCGGGGAGGCAATACATGCGCGAACGGAAGAGGGTGAAGAAGGTCTGGAAGCTGCCGTAAACGGCACGGCCATGGTCTTGAAGCCGGTGATCTTTGCTGTGCTGACCACAATGATTTTCTTTGCGCCTTGGATGATGGTTTCTGGTGGAACTGCCGAGTTCACGAGAGCGATCTCTATTGTGGTCATCATGGCACTGACATTCTCTCTGGTGGAATGTCTCTTCATCCTGCCTGCGCATCTTGGGCATTTGAAACCAGCTAATCCTGAAAAGGGTATTCTGAAGTTTCAGAAAAAAATCGCTGACAGTATTGTCTATGCTGCGCATAATTTTTACCGCCCCATTATGGCGCAGGCACTACAGCGGCGTTATCTGACAGTCTCTCTGTTTATTGTGGCGATGATGCTCGCTGTGGGCTTGATGTCCAATAACATCGTGCGGTTCTCTTTTATGCCGGAACCTGAACCGGACATGGTGAGCATCAATGTACAGTTACCGGAAGGTACACCTTACGCGCGCTCGCTTGAAGTACTTGCTCAGATTCAGGAAGCTGAAAAGCAGCTTGAAGAAGAGATCAACGCCAGTGAAGGCAAGCTAATTGAGAATTGGTACACACGCTCACGAAATAACGACATTCTTGCGCTCGTGCAGCTCGTGCCGCCGGAAGAGCGTACACTGACTGCAAGTGAGACTGCCGAGCGTCTACGCGAGTTGATCGGTGCTGTGCCAGATGCCGAAACGATTTCGGTCGAAGATCGCGGTGGCAACAACAATCCGCCTATCCAGTATGTCTTGAATTCTACCAGCCTGGAAGATCTGACTGCTGCCGCTGAAGACCTGATGGATAAGTTGCGTACGTATGAAGGCGTTTATAACGTCGTCAATGATACGCAAAGCGCTTCAGAGGAAGTTCAGTTCAAGTTGAAGCCGGGTGCGGAAGCGCTGGGGATCACCACGACAGCTGTGGCTCAGCAAGTTCGACAAGGTTTCTATGGCGAAGAAGTGCAGCGGTTGCCACGCGATGGCGAAGATGTGCGCGTCTTTGTGCGTTATCCTCAAGCAGACCGGGAGTCTTTGGATTATCTCAATAATATGCGTATCCGAACGAATGATGGGAGGGAGCTGCCGCTCTATGCGGTCGCTGACCTTGAGTTTGCTCAAGGGGTAAATCGCATTTTGCGACGTGAGCGCCAGCGCGCCGTGATTGTCAGTGCGGAAGTTGTATCTGATCGTATTGGCGAAATTCGAACTGATCTGAGCGAAAACTACTTCGATGCATTTGATGAACGACACCCAACGATCAGTCGGGGGAATATTGGCCGAGCCCAGGAGGAGGCTGAGTTTTTCTCTGAGCTGACTTTATTATTTCTGCTAGCGGTTGGAGTTGGGTATTTCCTGGTGGCCGTTGCCTTCAAATCATACTTCGAGCCCGTCCTCATATTGTTCGCGGCAATCCCGTTCTGTTTTACAGGCGCTGTAGTCGGTCACCTCATCATGGGGCAGAATATGTCGCTGTTCTCTTTCCTGGGCTTTATTGCTGCCGCGGGCGTTGCCGTGAACGACAATCTTGTCCTTGTTGACTATGTCCATCGGCTGCGGGCGCAGGGCATGGGCGGCGGTCGCGCTCTACTGGAGGCAGGCACACGACGCTTCCGGCCTATCTTGCTGACATCGCTCACAACCTTTGTTGGACTTCTACCCTTGATGATGGAGCGCTCAATTCAGGCAGCTTTCCTCATCCCGGTGGGAATTGGCCTCGCTTATGGGGTTTTATTTGCGCTGCTGGTGACACTGTTCTTCGTGCCGGCCTTGTATGGCATTGGGGCAGATATTCGCCGCTTTTTCATCTACGTGTTCACCGGCAAAAAACAGCCGCGCTTTGCCGCCAATCTGGATGATACCTCCGGCTATGAGCACGCACCACCATTGCAACCTGCGCCAGCAGAGTAAGTCTCTGATCTCAATGGCATAATTGCTATTGATGCTAAATAGTTTACCCCGCGCTTTATCTGCGTTAACCTCTCTTCATATCCGGGGATGTTCGGCACTGGGTTGGGGGTTATGTCAGACAGTACAGAAGATATCTATTTGCGCCGTTGGCCACGCAAGGCATTTGAGCCAGAAGCGCCATCCATAGATGGTGAAACTAATTTGCCGCCTGCAGCTGAGCCTTTGCGCGCCGAGTTTCAGTCAGCCTTCGATGATCGCCCGGAACAAAGAGAGTCTTTCTGGTTTGGTACGACCGGCATTCTCGTTAGTGCTGTCATTATTATTGGTGTTCTATTCCTCACCGTGATGCTGGTGTCTCGTATTCTGCCCAACTTCACTTCCAAGAAAATAACTATTGAGGAATGTGCTGAAGCTTGTGCCGCGACTAAATCGAATTCCTATGACCGTGTTGATCTGCAGCGCGACTCTCTTGTCGATTGGCTGAAGGAGGTTGCACCGACCCATTACAATGAAAAACGGTCTCAGGCCCTGCTGCTTTCAGCATCGCAGTCTGATAGCGTCATGCTCGGGTTGACGGAACAATACCACACGGAGCGCAAGGAAGATGCGGCGCTGTTCTATGTCCTTTCGGCTTTAAGTGGTTATGCTGGCGCCGAGAGCCATCTCAGCCGTCTAGCGCTGGACTCTGACGGAACAAATAATGTCAAAAGCAAGCTGATCCGTGTGCATGAAATAAACGGAGGCCGCGGGTTCCTGAGGCTTGGGCAGATCTCTTTAGCACCTTCTTTTGACAAACCCGGCCCTATTGAAGCCGTTGATAGTCGCTATGCAGATTATAGCAAATACCTCCCGGCGCAGGATAACAAACGTGCCTACATGTATTTCCAGATGGCAGCCTTGTGTGGCTATGGTGAGGCCTATGATTGGCTGACATATATGTCGCCAGCAGATGGTTTGACTTCGCAGCAGCGAGATGAGCAGCGTCAGAAAGCCGAAGACGAGCTGGATGAGCGTCTGGACAGATACAATGTCAGCAAGGAAAAATACTGCTCAGGTGACTACGCTAAAGAGTTTTTTGCGCCCGAGGAAACCAGGCAAAGTAACGGTCCGTTCAGTAGTCGTGAAGATGCCATGGGTTTGCGTCGTGCCTCTGGCGATGGCTCCAAGGCGTTTCGGGACAATCCGGGCGGCAGTATGGTACGTGCTGAGGCGACCGTTGCTCCAAATTGTGTAGGCAGCAATGCGCCTGAAAATTGTATTGATCGTGAAGCTTACCTGACCTGCGCTGATAAAGCGCGTTACTGGTTCAACCGTGGTGAGGCTGAAATGGCGCGTGGGAACACATCGCTTGCGAGGGCATTCTTCTTACGCACTATAGAGGATGGCCGGCAATGTGGGGCCGAATCTGCCGTTCTGGCGTCACGCCGATTAGCAGCGCTCAATCTGACCTGTGAGTATTCTGCTGACAGTCTCTCGCGCATTGCACGCGGCAACGGGGCAGATGGTGACATTATCAGCCTGGAAATTCGTCAGAGTGCGTTGGAGGCACTGGGACATTATCAAGGGACTATTGACGGCAGGTACGGGCCACAAACGCGTCGGGCCGTATCCGAGTTTCAGCGGGAACTTGGTTTTCAGGAAACCGGTGATTTGTCACCGCTTGAAACAGTATATCTGGTCTGTAGTGCTGCAGATAATGCGCGCGACCGTGATGCGAAAAACGTTCTGGGTGTCATGTATGTGACAGGGCTCGGGGTAGTTCAAAATACTGATACGGGTCTTTTGTGGCTGAAGGATGCGGCAGAAAGTGGCGATGCTGATGCGCTTTATAATCTTGCGATCATCTATGGCAGCGGTACGGTACTGAGCAGCTATCGATTATGCGATGTGGTCGAAAGTGTTGAGCGTGCGGATGCTTACCTGATTGAGGCACGAGAAAAGGGGCACCCGATCGCCAAGAAACTTCTCGACACTTACGGGCGGGAGCGCCCGGCAGAGCGCTGGATGAAGATCAAGCAGGAAGAGCTTGAGAAGGTTGCTTTCTATAACGAGCGATTCAAGCCATTGACGCCATCATGTGGCCCTGTGGCAGAGAAACCAGTTGAGAGTACGTCTGTCCCAGCAGATGAAGACATGCCAAACGGTGAGGGAGAGCAGTAATGAGAACAGCAGGAATCGGGCTTGTGGCCCTGGTAACACTGACAGGGTGCGGGCATATTGTCTGTTGTGAGGAAGACACGCCTCCACCGCCACCAAAGCAATACTTCGTGTGCAACGCAGATCAGCTAGATGGCAAGCAGAGCTATTATAAGAAAGAATATAATCGGCTCTGGAATGTTATGACCCGTGAGTTCTTCTCGGAACGTATGGATATTGCCCCAGCCAAGGCCTCTGAAGCGCGTTCATTAGAGCGGACGATGCGTGGCTTGGAATACAGCATCGATTCCAAATACAGGCGCGTTCTGAACAACTGTAAGTCTGTGCAGGACTGTTACGAAGTCAATGATTACGACTCGGGAAAATGTTATAGTGTTACACAAGAGCTGGAGCAGGCAAAAAGTTCCTTTTACAGCGTCGAGCAGACACTTGAGTCTCTGGCTATGCGCCTGAACAATCTGCGCTATGAGACCAAGCCGCCAGTTATTTCTCAGCCAACAGCACCCAAACCCTCTCCGGCAAAACCTGAGAACACAAAATCGGACAGTACCAAAGTCAATCGTGGCAAAGACTGTTCGACTGTAGGAACGGTTTTTACAGAGTGTAACTAACTCATCGGCGTTCAACTCGTTCGGGTTTTGTGATTTTGTATTTCTGTATGGTCAGCCTATAGTCCTTGGTAAGGGACTATAGGGGCTACACTATGGACGAGACCATTCTGCTCGCCGTCATTGCTTATTGTTTGGCTGGTATTGTCATCAGCGTTCTTTTTCTTCTTTTTGGTATAGCGCGTGCAGATCATGCGGCCAAAGGTGCTGGCATCGCGTTTCGGCTGACAATATTGCCCGGGCTCATTTTTCTGTGGCCAATTATTCTTGGTCGCTGGCTTTCTGGGCGTCAGATCAATCAGGACATTCACGCAGGAGACAACTCTTGAGACGCGCGCACCGAACATCGCACCTGCTGGCCTGGATCATAATCATTCCTGTGATACTTGTCGTTTTCTTTTGGTCACTTTCCTCGCGGCAGCCAGACCCCCAAAATTCCAATGACGTCATAGATCAGCTTCAACAGGGACAGCCTTAATGGGACATCAATACCAGGCAATCCAGTGGAACAAGAACAAGGTGCAATATGACATCGCGATTGCCCTTTTTGCGCTGCTTTATACCGGTGTGTTTGTTGTCACCGGACTTCAGCCGTCCGAGACAGGTAATACACCGGACCCGGTTGTGTTGCTCATCCGCGCCTTTGGTACATGTTCGTTCCTCCTACTGACGTTCATTCTGATGATTGGTCCGTTGGCGCGGCTTTCGGATCGCTTCAAGCCGATGCTCTATAATCGACGGCACTTTGGCGTTTTCACTTTTTTGTTGGCTACAGCACATTTCGGGCTGGCGCTTATGTGGTATCACGGTTTTGGCCCGTTGAATCCGTTCGTCTCGCTGTTCGTCAGTAATCAACCGGGCGGGACGTTCCCCGGTTTTCCTTTCGAAGTACTAGGTCTCGCAGCATTTATCATCATGCTGTTCATGGCCATTACCAGCCATGATTTCTGGTTGAATAACCTGTCGGCGCCCGTATGGAAAGCACTTCATATGATGGTTTATGTGGCTTACGGATTACTGGTTATCCATATTGCCGCTGGGGCTCTTCTTACTGAAAAGTCACCCTTATATCCCGCTCTGGTTCTTTTCGCATTTCTCATAGTGGCCGGACTTCATCTTCTCACGGGCTTACGAGAGCGAGGGCATGATCGCCTTCGTCGAGCTCTTGAAGACAAGGGCTGGGTATCTGTGTCAGCGCCTCAAGATATACCGGACAAGCGCGCTGTAATCGTACCATTGCGCGATGGTGAGCGTGTTGCCGTGTTTCGCGATGGCAACAAAGTTTCTGCCGTGACGAATGTTTGCCGACATCAAAACGGCCCGCTTGGCGAAGGACGTGTTGTTGATGGCTGCATTACCTGCCCATGGCATGGCTGGCAGTACCGAATGGAAGATGGAATTTCTCCACCACCATTCACGGAAAAGATTGCCACATATAATCTTAAACTAATGAATGGGATGATCTTTCTCGATCCGGTGGCTAACGCGCCAGGAACAAAGGTTGATCCGGTGTTATTTGATCAATCTGTGCAACGTGCATCTGAAAATACCGAGGCAACTGTATCATGAAACGAAAGAATTCATTCTTAATGCCTCAGCAGCAAAGTGAAGAAGATTTCTTTATCGGGTGGAGCAAGACACCTGCACCAGACAGGCGATTTTTACTTGGTGCAGTGCCTGCTCTGGCCGTGGCTTCTGGTGGCCTTGGCTGGGCCATTGCCAACCAGCTGGATGATCCTGGTGCCGGTAGTTGGCAAACCTCTTCAACGCACACCTTGACCGGCAAACTTGTACGTGACCCATATCCGATGATCCGTAGCGTTGATGAGCAGGGCAACGTGATGACAACACTGCTGGTCGCTATGGGCAAGTGCACATCTTCGCTCGACATAGCCATGCAAGCAGGGGGTATTCACACTGCGACCGGCGTTCTGATTGAGCGACGTGGCAGGCATATGCTGGAGGTACCCTTTGATGTGGGAGATTGGCTTTCGCCTGCACCAGCTGATTTCAACGTACCGGAAGTAGCTGT
>JALEGM010000295.1 GCA_022763145.1 Aquisalinus sp.
AACAGGCAATGAAGTCAAACCGGGCCATTCAGCATCTCCTTCAATCAACGTGCAGGAGATGGGCCCCACGGACAAGCCGTGGGGAGGCGAATACTAGGAGAAGTCAAAAAAATTAACCGGCGAGTTCGGCAAGCCGTGTCAGGGCAGTTTGCAGCTCACGGAGCTTTTCCTCCGCTGCTGCTTTCTGGGTGTGCTGCGCTTCGACGACCTCCGCCGGAGCCTTATCGACAAAATTCTTGTTCGCAAGTTTCTTGTCGATGCCGATAATCTCGCCCTGCAATTTGTCAGCTGACTTCTGCAAACGCGCAATTTCGGCAGAAATATCGATTACATCCGCAATTGGCAGGGCAAAGGTGGCGCCAGCGCTGATAATCTGTACGGCGCCTGTCGGCAGGTCTTCTGCTCGCGAGATCGTCTCGATACGGGCAAGGCGTTTGATCAGGTCGCCATGATCGTCCAATAAATGTGCAGCAGATGGCGTATCGCCCACCAGAACCAATGGCACTTTGGCACCAGCCGGTACATTCATCTCAGTGCGGACGGAACGAATGCTGGTTATAAGCCCGATCAGGTTTTCCATCTCAGCGCCCGCTTCAGGATGACTGATTACAGCTTTCGGCCAGCTTGCGTTGATGAGATGATCTTCTCGCGTAGAAAGAGTTGCCCACAATTCTTCGGTGATAAACGGCATGATCGGGTGCAACATGATCAGAATCTGATCGAGAACATACGCGGCAGTGGCGCGCGTTTCAGCCTTGGCCGCTTCATCTTCACCGTTAAAGACCGGCTTGGCGAATTCCAGGAACCAGTCACAGAACTTGTGCCAGGTAAAGCTGTAAATCGCTCCCGCCGCATCATTGAAGCGATAAGCCTCAATCGCCGCCGTCATTTCGGTGGCGCAAGCGGATGCTTCGTGCACAATCCATTTATTGAGGGCGGAAGAAACAGTTGCCGGGTCATAATCTTCATCCAACCGGCATTCATTCATCTGGGTGAACTTGGCCGCATTCCACAGCTTGGTGCCGAAGTTGCGATAGCCTTCGACCCTGCTCTCGGCAAGCTTCAGGTCACGCCCCTGCGCCGCCATCGCCGTCAGTGTAAAGCGCAGAGAATCCGTACCGTACTTCTCGCAGAAATCCAGCGGGTCAATGACATTCCCCTTGGACTTGGACATCTTCTGTCCTTTTTCATCACGCACCAGAGCGTGAATATAAACTGTATGGAATGGCACTTCTTTCCGGAAGTGCAAACCCATCATCATCATCCGGGCAACCCAGAAGAAGATGATATCAAAGGCCGTGGACAGAACACTTGTCGGATAAAACTTGTCCAGTTCCGGCGTTTCTTCTGGCCAGCCAAGGGTTGAGAAAGGCCACAATGCCGAAGAAAACCACGTGTCAAGAACGTCTTCGTCCTGCCTCAGATCGGTCGCCTTGCCGTAATGAGCTTCAGCTGCAGCTTTTGCTTCTGCTTCCGTTTCAGCAACGAACATCTCATCATCTGGCCCATACCAGACAGGGATCTGATGCCCCCACCAGAGCTGTCGGGATATACACCACGGCTCGATATTCCGCATCCACTGAAAATAGGTCTTGTCCCAGTTGGAGGGCACAAACTTTGTCTTGCCGCTTTCAACCGCTTCAATCGCCGGCTTCGCCAGCTCCTCGGCATTGGCAAACCACTGATCCGTCAGCATCGGTTCAATCACTACATTCGAGCGGTCCCCGAATGGCTGCATGATGAGCTTGTCCTCGATCTCGATCATCAAGCCTTCAGCATCAATATCAGCCACAATCTTCTTGCGCGCCTCAAAGCGATCAAGCCCACGGTAATTGTCCGGCACCAGATTGATCGTATCCACATAGGCCGTATCCGGTGCACCCCCTGCCTCCAGCAAGTCACGCGCTTTTGCTGCTTCCTCCGCATAAGGCGCACCATCATCCCGCAAGGCAGCTTTCCAGTCCATAAGGCGATACATCGGAATGTTATTGCGACGCGCTACCTGATAGTCGTTGAAGTCATGCGCCCCGGTAATCTTCACAGCCCCGGAACCAAAGTCAGGATCAGGATAGTCATCGGTAATGATGGGGATCAGACGGCGGTGCTCTTTCGGTCCAACCGGGATTTCACAAAGCTTGCCGACAATCGGCGCGTAGCGCTCATCAGACGGATGAACCGCAACCGCGCCATCACCCAGCATGGTCTCGGGACGCGTTGTGGCAATGGAAATATAGTCACGGGTCTCACGCAGAGTGACGTTCCCGTCTTCGTCTTTTTCGACATATTCGTAGGTTTCACCGCCCGCTAGCGGGTATTTGAAGTGCCACATATGGCCATTGATTTCCGTGTTCTCCACTTCGAGATCGGAAATCGCAGTTTCAAATTTCGGGTCCCAGTTGACAAGGCGCTTGTCGCGATAGATCAGGCCTTCCTTGTACAGCTGAACGAAGACTTTCCGCACCGCTTCGGACAAACCTTCATCCATGGTGAAGCGCTCGCGTGTCCAGTCACAGGATGCCCCAAGGCGACGCAACTGGCGCGTGATGGTGCCGCCGCTCTCCTCTTTCCAGGCCCAGACTTTCTCCAGAAAAGCCTCACGCCCCAACTCCCGGCGGCTTTTCTCCTGTCGCTCTGCGAGTTGACGCTCGACAACCATTTGCGTCGCGATCCCGGCATGGTCGGTCCCGACCTGCCAGAGCACATTCTTGCCACGCATCCGCTCAAACCGGCACAGCACGTCCTGTAGCGTGTTATTAAGCGCATGCCCCATATGCAGGGAACCCGTGACGTTCGGTGGCGGGATAACGATGCAGTAGTTCTCAGCATCCGGATTGTCTCCGGGTTTGAAGCAGCCCTGCTTCTCCCACGCCTCATAGAGGCGTGGCTCTGCTTCCGCGTAATTGAAATTCTTCTCGATCGTCTTCACAGCCGCCAG
>JALEGM010000296.1 GCA_022763145.1 Aquisalinus sp.
GTGAAAAGGCGTGTCAGGATATTGCGTCGTGGGTTGTAATAATTCAATTTAGCCTGCGCACAGGCCACATCAGCTTCAGCTTCAGCGAAAAAACTGGCGGCCTTCATAAGTTGATCAGTATCGGGTCTGTCTTCTGCATCATAGACAACGATGAGCTCGCCTCGTGCTAGCCACAGTCCGAAGTTACAGGCTTTTGGCTTTGTGCGTGGTAGTCCATCCGGAATGATAATGATTTGGTAGTGCGCTGCTAAACCATGACTCTTGACGGCAGATATAGTCTCCGAGTCACTCTCCTCAAGCAGTAGCTTTATATCCAAGAGATGTTTGGGATAGGAGAGCTGTTCAATAGCTTTATGAATAAAGGGCACGCTTTCCTGTTCCTGATATAGGGGAATGAGCAAAGTGATGATGGGTAGGTCTTGCGCTTTTTCATCGACCAGTATGTTTCTATCCATCCCTGAACTTGTTGCCGACTCTGCGAGTAGCCATGTGCGTAAGACAATTAAAAATATACAGTATACTGTGTAAATAGATGTGAGTGCTGGGAGTATCAGATTTGGTAATCCTATAATAAGCGTTACCATCATAAATATCACAACAAGCATCGTTATCTGCTGAGCGACGGAAAGAATATAAGAAGCACTTCTGACAGGTTTTTCTTCTCGAAGATGGCTGACTGCTTGATACGTTAGGAATTCTCTGTGGGTTATCGCAATAGTATTGAGTTGTGCGCGCCGCTTCTCCCCGGACAAACTCTTCGAATTAACAGCTTGAATGGCCTTCATCAGTGCCGCAGGTGTTTCTGGTGAAGGGGTCTCAATTTTCATTTTTACCGCGTCCAATGAAAACAAAGATGTAAAGCATGGGTAAAAGCAGGATTAGCACAATCCATATATAACTTGGTTCGAGTTGAGATATTCTCTCCACAACCGAAGGGGAAAGGTCATGCTCCGTATCAGATGTTTTTAAGAGTAACATTGGATGTCACCCTAGAAGCGGTTCCAGAAACTCAGATAAAGACTGCTGCCTGTCTGTAGGTTGCGCCCATAAAGATCGTAACTGGCTCCGAGGGCATAAGAGGTGCGATCATTACGATGAAAAACTAGAGATGGTTCCAGTCTAAAAACATCATAATCGATACCGTTTGAGTCGTTTTGCAGGCTGACAGTGTTCAATGATTTGGCCAGCAATAGCCAGCGCTCAGATGGCTTGAATCCTGTTGTGAGCGACAAGTTTATAAGGTCAGCGTCATCTGCAAGAGCATACCTAAAACCTGTTTCTGCAGTAACAAAAAAACTTCCATCTTGGTGTATGCTATGGCCTGCGAGGAAGGCTATCTCGATAGCATTACCATACCTTATCGGTTCAAATCGCGTATTCTCTGCTTGCAGAAGGCGATCCATTTCTGTTTCTGCGGCATATGTTATACGCCCCGCAAAAACCGAATGATCTGTTCGCGTAATCAAGTGTTGGACCGATATGTCCGCTGCCGTCAGACCTTGGGTTGTCGACGGAAACTGGCCGCCATATTCCTGTGTTGCGTATGCGAGCTTGCCAATGAAAGTCGTTCGGTCAGTTAGTCCATATTCAGAATAAATGCTTGTTGTCAGCTGCCTGAATGTACGGGCCGTGAAATTTTCTGTTCTCGTAATAGTTTGCCCTTGGCCCTCAGGCATTGGCCAGGGAGAGGCGATAGCGAATGATGGATTAGAAATTTGCAATAATACTAAAGACACCCAGCAAAAATGCCACACGCCTCTTCTCGAAATCCCCATAACCTCAGCCCCTCAACTGCTGTAAGGCTAGTCCGAGTAATATTTGATTTCAACCGGAGTGTTTATTTCAAGGATTCAGCAGTCTTTTTCGATACGATTCAGAGAGTCAGTAATGCCAAGAAGGGAGAATGTATAATTTGTTGCTGTGCCGCGGGCAGAGATTGCAGACACACGCATGTCACTGCCGCGTTTCATGGAGGCGACGAGACGGCGCTCATCGCTATCTCGATCGATAAATCCTTCTTGTTCGGAAGTGTACATTTCCCATTTGTCTGATCCGATGCGCACCACAGGCTCTGGCGCCTCACGAAGATCATAACCAGCAAGAAAACTCGGTTGCCCTTCTGCAACACCAGATGACCAGCTGGAAACCATGAAGAAAACATCTCCATGATTGACTGATCGCGGTGACTTGTCAGTTGGCTCTGTTACAGCATAGCAGACTGTGTCCCCGCCCAGATCAAGTTTATAAACAATCCAGTCCTTATAAGTTGCTATGACGGTGGGTTGCTGTGCCATAGCGGATTGGGCAAAACTGAGGCCAAGTGTCAAAGTGAGGGCTAAAAAACTGGTGAGGCAAATATTCTTCATCGTCATATCCGAAAGTCGGGCGCGCTATTGCTCGCCCACGCTATAGGTCACTGGTTAACTAGGCATAACCATTTGTCAGAAATACGACAAGGCAAGTACGAATTAAAGCTATTCCATATTTTGTCGAATTGCTGCTGCTGCAATAAATGGACAGGTTGCAAGTGCGATAAGGCTGAACGCAGATAAAAACATAAAAGCTGCAACCATGTCGTCACCGCCACTCGCCGCCCGCGCGCCGAATATCAGGGCCGGAGCGAAAAAGGGTAGGGCGAGAAATATGACCAGGCCAGTACCTCTAGGTAGCCCGGCGCATATTGCTGCCAGACAGGCACCAATAAATGCAAGTGCGGGCGTACCAACACCCAAGGATAATGAGAGTCTGAGCGTCGTTGCTGGGTCTGCGCCCAGCAAAAATCCAATCGGAATGGCGGCGATAAGAACAGGCGCGCAAACCACGATCCAGTAAGCCAACATCATCAGCAGCATAACCAGCCATAACGGGAGTGTCGTAAGTCTAAGAACTGCAAAACGCCCTTCAGACAAATCATCCTGAAACAGTCCCTCCAGCCCTAACAGAGCGGCAAGGCAGGCAAAAATCCATAACAGGCCGGGTGCGATTGCTATCAGCAAGTCATCATTTGTACCGAGGGAGAGTGGAGCCAATGCTCCCGCGAGGATGAATAAGCCAAGTGCCGCCGGACCGGCGCTGCCACGCAACCTGAGCCTGATTTCCTGTCGCAACAGTGTGAAGCCGGCGTTCATGCTGTAACTCCGGTTGAAAGTTGCAGGCCCTTTGCGTCCGGAAGGCTGAAGCCTTCATGAGCCGTCAGAACAATGACACCACCTCTTGCCCGATGCGTCTGACACAGTTCCGTCAGCAGGGCCTGTCCTTCACTATCGAGTGCTGTTGCAGGCTCATCCATCAACCATATTGCGCGAGGAGCAATCAGAAGGCGCGTCAGCGCGAGCCGTCTTTTTTGACCGGCAGAAAGCCGACTGGCACGTTCATTAGCCATTAATGAGAGACCAACCTTATCAAGCAAATCAGAAGCTTGACTAATATTGTCCGGGGCAAGAAGCACAGCCCAGCTCGTAATGTTTTCCAAAACAGAGAGCTTGAGCGAAACGCCATTCTCATGCCCCAAGTAATGCAACTGATTTGCTGCAATCTCCTCCAGATCAAGCCGCTCGCTGCCATTGAGAAATAAAATCTCTCCCTCAAGCAAGCGTGAAAAACCGGCGAGCGCCCGCAAAAGGCTTGTCTTGCCAGCACCGTTCGTCCCCCGGAGGACAAGCGCGTCTCCAGGTGCAACCTTGAAGTTGACACCTGCAAGGATGTGCCGCCCTGCGCGTTCTACGCCAAGGTCATGTATTTGCAGCGAAATCTGGTACGGCTGTGTCCCCATGCCGGTTACATAGAACAATTCCGGCCAAGGTCACCAGCGCTGAATTCTATCCACTGGCAGGGCCGCGGATAAATCATGCAAAGGCAGATTGCGCCAACGCAGTGCTTCAGCCATAAGAGCGCAAAACCAGACCGGTAGCGCTTTGCAGCATCTTTACCGGCATGTCCCGTAGTCATATTTCAGAGGAGAGACCCATGATCCCAGGTCAGGACAGTCTTGGCACGAAATCCACGCTCGATGTCAAAGGTAAAAGCTACAGCTATTTCAGTCTCAAGAAAGCGTCAGAAAAAATCGGCGATATTTCGCGGTTACCGTTTTCGCTGAAGGTTCTATTGGAGAACCTGTTGCGATTTGAAGATGGCCGCTCTGTCACAACAGACGACATCAAGGGGTTTGCGGATTGGCTCTCTAATAACGGCGATAATAAAAAGGAAATTGCATACCGTCCGGCCCGTGTTTTGATGCAGGACTTCACCGGCGTACCAGCCGTGGTCGATCTGGCCGCGATGCGAGATGCCATGAAAAACCTTGGCCAGGATGCCGAGAAGATCAATCCCCTTGCGCCAGTAGATCTGGTGATAGATCACTCCGTCATGGTCGATTATTTCGGTACAGATGATGCGTTTTCCAAAAACGTTGCTGTCGAATACGAGCGTAATAATGAGCGATATACATTCCTGAAATGGGGTCAGGGCGCTTTTGATAATTTCCGTGTTGTGCCGCCTGGTACTGGTATTTGTCACCAGGTCAATTTGGAGAACCTGGCACAAACGGTGTGGACGGCAGAAAATGGCGGAGAGACCTTCGCGTATCCGGACACACTGGTGGGTACTGACAGTCATACCACTATGGTCAACGGTCTCTCTGTTCTTGGCTGGGGTGTTGGCGGCATTGAGGCCGAAGCCGCGATGCTTGGTCAGCCTGTTTCCATGTTGATCCCGGAAGTGATTGGCTTCCGTTTCACAGGCAAAATGCCGGAAGGTGCAACGGCGACAGACCTTGTTTTGACAGTTGTTCAGATGCTGCGCGAGAAAGTTGTGGTCGGAAAATTTGTCGAGTTCTTCGGTCCTGGCCTTGATAACCTCACGCTTGAAGATCAGGCGACGATTGCGAATATGGCGCCGGAATATGGAGCGACATGCGGGTTCTTCCCGATCGATGAAGAAACACTGCGTTATCTTCGTGCGACCGGTCGCTCCGAGGACCGCGTTGCGTTGGTTGAGGCATATGCGAAAGAGCAAGGTATGTGGCGTGAAACAGGTACGCCTGACCCTGTCTTTACTGACACGCTTGAGCTTGATCTATCTTCTGTTAAGCCATCGATTGCGGGGCCAAAACGTCCGCAAGACCGGATCCTACTAGAGAACGGCCCTGCTGGTTTCGCAACTGCTCTTGATAAGGAGTACGGTAAGGCATCAGAAGCTGACAAGCGTGTGGCAGTTGAGGGTGAGGATTTTGATCTCGGTCATGGTGATGTAACAGTTGCCGCAATTACATCGTGCACGAATACCTCAAACCCTTCTGTTCTTATCGCGGCTGGCCTTGTGGCTCAGAAGTCTAATGCATTGGGCTTGAAAGTGAAGCCATGGGTTAAGACCTCGCTCGCACCTGGCTCACAGGTTGTAACAGATTATCTGGAAAAAGCTGGTCTTCAGGATGAGTTGGATAAGCTTGGCTTCAACTTGGTCGGCTATGGTTGTACAACCTGTATCGGTAACTCAGGTCCACTGCCAGCGCCGATTTCCAAGGCAATTAATGAACATGATCTTGCCGTTGCATCTGTCCTGTCTGGTAACAGAAACTTTGAAGGACGGATATCTCAGGATGTTCGGGCGAATTTCCTTGCGTCGCCTCCGCTGGTTGTAGCTTATGCTATTGCCGGTTCAATGAACATCAATCTTACGTCTGATCCGATTGCTCAGGATAAAGATGGGAATGATGTGTTTCTGAAAGATATCTGGCCTTCTAATCAGGAGATTGCAGATATCGTTCGTGGCAGCGTAACGCCTGAGATGTTTGAAGCACGATACGCCAATGCATTTGATGGTGACGAGCAATGGCGCGAAATCAATGCGGGCAACGATGAGACATACTCTTGGCCGCATTCCACCTATATCGCAAATCCGCCTTACTTTGAAGGTATGGAGATGGAGCCGTCTGAAACAAAACCGATTGAAGGCGCACGCGTTCTTGGTCTGTTTGCTGACTCTATTACGACGGACCATATCTCTCCTGCAGGCGCGATTAAGGCAGACGGTCCTGCCGGCGAATATCTCCAGGATCACCAGGTTGCTATTGCTGACTTCAACTCATACGGATCGCGGCGTGGTAACCACGAAGTGATGATGCGTGGTACTTTCGCAAATATTCGTATCAAGAATGAAATGGTACCCGGTACAGAGGGGGGCATTACGAAATACGCCCCTACTGGTGAGGAAATGTCTATTTATGACGCCGCTATGAAGTATAAAGCGGACGATGTGCCTCTGGTTGTATTTGCCGGGGAGCAATATGGTACAGGCTCATCCCGTGACTGGGCGGCCAAGGGGACAAGGTTGCTTGGTGTACGGGCTGTTGTTGCCGAGTCATTCGAGCGTATTCACCGTTCTAACCTTGTCGGCATGGGCGTCTTGCCTTTGCAGTTCACTGGTGAGGACAGCTGGGACTCCCTCGGTATGGACGGCACCGAACAGGTTACTATTCATGGCCTTGAGGATATGGGACCTCGTGATACGTTAAAAGCGACCATTACATTCGCTGATGGAGCTGTAAAAGAAATTGACCTGCTCTCACGGATCGATACCGGCGATGAGCTGGATTACTTCCGTCATGGCGGCATTCTGCATTATGTGATCCGCAAGCTGGCGGCTTAACAACAGGACGCTCGGTCTACAATTCGGGGAGGGCTGGAATTCTGGGTGATTCCAGCCCTTTCTTTCTTAAGGCGCTAATAAGGCAATTTTCTCACGCGCGTTTGATGTGATCTCCACGTCTTCTTGTGACATACAGGCGATATGAAGATGTATGCATTGCGTAATTTGACTGTTTTAACGATGGCTATTCTTGCCATCTTTGCTCTATCGCAGCCGGTGCGCGCGCAGCAAGCTGATGAGAAGTCTCCGTTTTTGACGGTAGTCGAATTGTTCACCAGCCAAGCCTGTCCGCGCTCTCCAGCAGGAGACCATAACCTATCCAAAATCGCTGACCGTTCTGACGTGTTGGCGCTTACTTTTCCTGTGACTTATTGGGATTACCTGGGCTGGGCGGACACATTTGCGCTGGAAGAATTCACTGAGCGGCAAAAATTCTACATTGAACGCCTCAAGGACCAATGGCTCTATACACCCCAGGCTGTTGTGCAGGGGCAGCAAGGAGTGTCGGCAGAAGATACAGATGCGTTGGAGACAGCTATCGCCAATACAAGGCAACTATCGCTTGCGCTACCGGTTCCGAAGCTGTCTGCGGATCGTTCAACCCTGACGATAGTACAAGACAAGCTCAGTGATTCTGCGAATACAGTGTTGCAGGTCGTCTTTTTTGAGCGTGGGCCTGTTACTGTTGAAGTGAGTTCGGGTAAAAATGCAGGTAAAACTCTATCCTACGTGAATGTTGTTCGTTCACTCGCAGAAGTGAATACAGAAATCATGTCTATCCCTGAAAACCTGCGAGATCTGTCATGCGCTGTGCTGCTACAGGACAGCGTTGATGGCAGAATATTGGGTGCCAGTGCCTGTCCGGCAGCTGAAAACTCCTGAATTCTTAACAATTTATTATCTTTGCCCGAATCTGTGCTAGTAAAAGGTATTGATGAGGCGGGTGTGGCGTTTTCCGTTGATCAGAGCTCACTGGAAAGGGAACAAGTATGATAAATGAATTCAAGGAATTTGCCGTAAAGGGCAACATGGTGGATATGGCCGTCGGTATCATCATGGGTGGTGCTTTTGGTACGATCGTTAAATCACTGGTCGACGATATTCTGATGCCGCCAATAGGGATGCTGATGGGCGGCGTAGATTTTTCAGACATCAAACTCACCTTGAAAGCAGGTGACCCAGCCGCAGAGATAGAGCCGGTGACAATGAATATTGGTCTATTCATTAATGCTTGTATTGCCTTCTTGATTGTTGCAATTGCCCTGTTCTTCGTCATTAAGGCGATCAATGAATTGAAGAAGAAAGAGGAAGAAGCGCCTGCGGCACCGGCAGAGCCACCGCGTTCGGAAGTGCTGCTTGAGGAAATTCGAGACGCTCTTAAGAAGTAGGATCCCTTAGGGGGCTAGTTTTAAACCCGGCTGAAAAGCCGGGTTTTTTGTTATCTGACGCTATTATGTAATTGCCGCAAAGGGCTCGCACCTCTATATCGCCAAGGCTTATGAGTACATTATCCAGAATCCGGAATTTCTCCATCGTCGCCCATATCGACCACGGCAAGTCTACGCTGGCTGACCGCCTGATTCAGGTCACGGGTGGCCTGACAGACCGGGAGATGAAAGAGCAGGTGCTCGACAATATGGAGCTGGAGCGCGAGCGCGGCATCACCATCAAGGCGCAGACCGTCCGTCTCGAGTATCAGGCAAAGGATGGCGAAACCTACATCCTCAACCTGATTGACACGCCAGGTCATGTGGATTTCGCCTATGAAGTGAACCGTTCGTTATCCGCCTGCGAGGGCTCATTGCTGGTGGTGGATGCCAGTCAGGGTGTGGAAGCCCAAACCCTGGCCAATGTCTACCAGGCAATAGAAGTTGACCATGAGATTGTTCCTGTCCTGAACAAGATTGACCTACCTGCCGCTGAGCCGGACCGGGTGCGCGAACAGATTGAAGATGTCATCGGTCTAGACGCTACGGATGCTGTAGAAATTTCGGCTAAAACTGGCCTTGGTATAGAAGACGTACTGGAAGCCATTGTAACGCGCTTGCCCTCCCCGGCTGGTGATGAGCGCGCTCCACTAAAAGCGCTCCTGGTGGATAGCTGGTATGACAGCTACCTTGGCGTTGTCGTCCTGGTGCGTATCATTGATGGTGTCCTGAAAAAGGGCATGAAGATAAAAATGATGCGTGCTGGCGCAACATATACCATCGACCAGGTCGGCGTGTTTACGCCAAAGCGCGTGAATATGGATCAGTTGGTTCCCGGCGAGATTGGTTTTCTGACAGCCTCCATCAAGGAGGTCGCAGATACGCGCGTTGGTGATACAGTCACTGAGGAGCGCCGTCCGACAGAGGCACCCCTGGAAGGCTTCAAGCCCGCACAGCCTGTCGTGTTCTGCGGCCTTTTCCCCGTAGATAGCGCCGAATTTGAGGATTTGCGAGAGGCTATTGCGAAGCTACGCCTCAATGATGCGTCGTTTGAATTCGAGATGGAAACATCCGCCGCTCTTGGATTTGGATTCCGGTGCGGTTTTCTTGGTCTCTTGCATCTGGAAATCATCCGTGAACGGCTTGAACGTGAATTCAATATTGATCTCATCACGACGGCACCATCTGTGGTTTATCACATGTATCTTACAGACGGGACCATGCAGGAGCTGCACAACCCGGCTGATATGCCAGACCCGGTAAAAATTGATCACCTGGAAGAGCCCTGGATTAAAGCAACTATCCTGGTGCCGGATGAATTCCTCGGTGGTGTGCTGAAGCTATGTGAAGAGCGACGTGGTATTCAGCAAGATCTGACATATGCTGGTTCTCGTGCAATGGTGGTGTACGAACTACCTCTTAATGAGGTCGTCTTTGATTTTTATGATCGTTTGAAGTCGATTACGAAGGGGTATGCCAGCTTTGATTATAATATCATTGGCTACCGTCAGGATAATCTGGTCAAGATGCAGATACTGGTGAATGAAGAGCCTGTTGATGCCCTGTCTATTATTGTCCATCGCGATAAAGCAGAATCGCGAGGACGGTCTATGTGCGAGAAGTTGAAGGATTTGATTCCGCGTCACCTTTTCAAGATACCGATTCAGGCAGCTATTGGCGGCCGTGTTATCGCTCGCGAAACTATCGGAGCCATGCGCAAGGATGTAACGGCCAAGTGTTATGGCGGTGATATAACGCGTAAGCGTAAACTGCTGGAAAAACAGAAGGCAGGTAAAAAGAAAATGCGCCAGTTTGGCCGTGTTGAAATACCTCAAGAGGCCTTTATCAACGCCTTGAAAATGGACGATTGATCATTGGTCAGATAATCCTGACAAGGCTGAGCTGTTTA
>JALEGM010000027.1 GCA_022763145.1 Aquisalinus sp.
AATTCGCGCGCGAGCATGACATCCCGTATTTCGGCATCTGCTACGGCATGCAGATGGCGATTATCGAGGCAGCACGTAACCTGCTCGGTATTGATGATGCACGCTCCAGCGAGTTCGAGCAGGGCGGGCGGACTGTCGTTGGACTGATGACCGAGTGGGAAAAGGATGGTGTCCGTGAGACCCGTCATGAAGAAAGCGACCTAGGTGGCACCATGCGGCTCGGCGCGTATCCTGCGAAATTGAAGGAAGGCAGTCTGGTGCGAGAGATTTATGGCACGCCTGACATCAGCGAGCGCCATCGTCACCGCTATGAGGTGGACATGTCGCTGGCAGAAGATCTGGCGGGGCAGGGGATCAACTTCTCGGGCGTTTCACCGGACAGCAAATTGCCGGAGATCATGGAAAACACCAACCATCCCTGGTTTGTCGGGGTTCAGTACCACCCGGAATTGAAGTCGCGCCCGTTTGACCCGCATCCCCTGTTTGCATCGTTCATTAATGCAGCTTTGGTGCGCAGCAGACTCGTTTAAGTCTGCTGTTAAACAGCACTTTCACGCGATGTGCGATCTACACGTATGGCCGGTCTGAGACTTAGCTGGTCAATCGCGTAGAGGCGGAAAGGGGCCTTCTGCTCTGCTGTCAGCAGATTATAAGCACCACCAGCGGAGAGACTGGCGCGGGCTTTTTCTGCCTGCGATTTGGCTTGCCACTCAGCGCGCCGGGCTGCCCTGATGCGGTCACGAGTGACGGCTTCACCATCTCGGTATTTGCGCGCCTGGTTGCTGACGATCCGGCTTTTCTGAACATCTGACAACTCGTTCTGGAAGAAGTCCTCTGCCAGAAGATCGACCATCTTCTTCTGCTCAACTGTCAGGTTAGACCAGATCTGTCCGACTTGAGAGAAGGGGCTCTCGACCTGATGTGACGGTTGAGCCACTGCCTGCCCGGACAATGAAACACATAAACTGAATCCAATCGCGCATCCTGCGACGAAGGCTTTACTAAACGACATACACAACTCCGTTATGCCGTCACATTAGCAGCCGCAGGTTGAAAGCTTTTGAAGTGAAAAGTTGCAATTATAGAGGTTGCGATTAACCAAGGGGGAATGCGCGCTAACCATCTTTATTTTCTTGCAAAGCGCAGGATGACTGGGTATGTGCTGCGGTTCAGATCAGATTTTTCGACAATCAAACCCGGAATTCGACGAGGCACTTATGGCTGTCCCCAAGAGTAAAATCACCCGCTCCAAGCGCGGTATGCGCCGTTCACACGACAAATTGTCTCCTGCTGCGTATATTGAAGACAAAAAGTCGGGCAATTTGCGCCGTAACCATCATATCGACCTGAAATCAGGCGAATATAATGGTCGTCAGGTGCTGGAGCCACGCGACTAATCGCGGCTACCGCAGATTTCAGCTTTTCGATTTTGAACAGGGCCGTGACCTGGAAACAGGTTCGGCCTTTGCCTTGTTTTGGCCATTTCCACCTGCCAGACTCTCGTTAACGTTGTTCGTTGTTAACGGTTTTCGACCTGTTAAAGTTAATTCCTTTGCCGGGCGCCCAGAAAAAGGTGAAACAAGGCCATGAAATTTTCCACTGAACTAAACGAGTTTATACGTCCCGTTATGCGGCTTGCAGTGCTGACTGGCATCGTCACCGGGCTTTCGGCCTGTGTGACAACCGAAGATCGCTATGCGCGACTTTATGATGCGTGCGATGCACGGGCAAATGTCTGCTTCAGCCAGTGCAGTGGTTATTCACTGTCGCAAGGGCGCGACCAGTGTCAGCGTGATTGCGCGGTGGAAGCGGATCGGTGTTTCGCGGATATCAGCGCGCTGGCCGCCAGAGAGTCAGCTTACTACGCCAGCCGCACGAGTTTTTATGGCCGTTACGGCGCCTGGTATCCGGGGCGCGGTTATCAGTATGGGCCGCATGGCTACCCTTATGGATATGGCTATGGTCGCGGTTATGGATATGGCCGCTCGGGCTATGACCGCGACAGGGATCGGGATCGTGGGCGCTCATCCAGCAGCGAATATCCGCTGACAGAAACACGGCGCAGCGACGGCAAACCGAATATAGAGCGCCAGAAGCCACTGCCTGGTACGACGACCAGACCATCTGCTGCGCCATCACGGCCAACTGGCAAGCCCAACAGCAGCAAGCCGACCCTGCCTCAAACACCTAAACCTGCAGCGCCGGTCAAGCCAGCAACACCAAAACCAGCGCCACCTAAGCCAAGACCAACGAAACCGGCAACGCCGAAACCTTCAAGCGAGCGCAAGCCGAGCAAGGAAATCGAGCGCGACTAGGCTTTCGTCAGTATCGCCTTTCAATACAGCGCCGCCTGAAAAGGCGGCGTTTTTGTGTCTTGCAGATCGTTCCGCCACGGGCCTAGAAGGGCGTCAAAATTCTTGCTGAGGAGAGCACTATGACAGCGATTATTGACGTTGCCGCCCGCGAAATTCTGGACAGCCGGGGCAACCCGACCGTTGAGGTGGACATTCTGCTGGAAGACGGCTCACGGGGCCGGGCTGGCGTACCATCAGGCGCGTCTACCGGTGCTCATGAGGCCCATGAACTGCGCGATGGCGACAGCAGCCGTTACGGCGGGAAGGGCGTTCTGGCCGCAGTTGATGCCGTGAATGGTGAAATCATGGAAGCGCTGATTGGTCTTGATGCTGAGGAACAGGTCCTGATTGACGAAACCATCATTGATCTTGACGGCACCGCCAATAAAGCCCGCCTTGGGGCCAATGCCCTGCTCGGCGTTTCGCTGGCCGTCTCCAAGGCTGCCGCTGACGCCATGGGCTTGCCGCTCTATCGCTATGTGGGCGGCACCGCGGCGCGCGTCCTGCCGGCACCCATGATGAACATCATCAATGGTGGTGCCCATGCGGATAATCCGATTGATATTCAGGAATTCATGATCATGCCGCTTGGCGCTGGCAGCTTCTCTGACGCTTTGCGTGCGGGTGCGGAAGTTTTCCATGCGCTGAAAAAGGAATTATCCGCTGCCGGACATAATACGAATGTTGGCGACGAGGGCGGCTTTGCGCCGGGGATCGGCTCTACGGATGAAGCACTGGCTTTCATTATGAAGGCCATCGAGAAAGCCGGCTACAAGCCTGGCGAAGATATTTACATCGCGCTGGATGCGGCCGCGACCGAATTTTACCGTGATGGCAAGTATCATCTGGCGGGCGAAAACAAGACGCTGGGCTCTGACGAAATGGCTAGCTATCTGGCTGATCTTGTCGGCAGGTATCCGATTGTCTCCATTGAGGATGGCATGGATGAAGATGACTGGGCTGGCTGGAACGCGCTGACAGAAATGATCGGCGGCAAATGTCAGATCGTTGGTGACGATCTATTCGTGACGAATGAAGAGCGTCTGCTTGAAGGCATCAGCAAGGGCTGCGGCAATTCGATCCTGGTTAAGGTCAACCAGATCGGCACGCTGACAGAAACACTGAACGCCGTCGATACGGCGCACCGTGCTGGCTACACGGCTGTCATGTCACATCGCTCAGGCGAAACTGAAGACACGACGATCGCAGACCTCGCAGTGGCAACAAATTGCGGCCAGATCAAAACCGGCTCGCTGGCGCGCTCCGACCGGCTCGCCAAGTACAATCAGCTGCTGCGCATCGAGGAAGAGCTTGATTCAACAGGCATTTATGCTGGCAAGAGCATGCTACGCATCGGCTAAAGCATGCTACGCATCGGCTAAGCCTCCAGGTGGCCGCCCTGTGCGGCCATCACAAAATTTGCGACAATATAAATTGTGCGTAATTTATTTATGGCGGCAAAATAGAAGCGTCTCACATCATCAAGTTCAATGTTCGCTTTCCGGAAAAGCGAACATTCAACCCACATTTAAATATGTTGTTTTCGATTATTACTTATGTACTATGGGCCTATTGTTGGAGACATGGGGACTTTTTCATGCAAAAAATTCTAATTTCTGCATTTCTTAATTCTAGGGCTTTCTGCATGTTCAACGAACATAGCTAACACTGGAACCGGCGCTAGAGGCTGTACTGTTACAGGCATTTACGGCCCATCAGAACAAGGAGACTTAACATATTTAATTCGCTCACATCGTAAGAGGAGTATGTTGGCAAAGATAAATTCACAGGTGATTTTGGGTACTGGATCAGTGAATAATATTAGATTAAAGGTATTTGAATTAGACGGAACCGGAAGCTTAACATCCTCTAATCCGAATCCCGTCGAATATAAAGATAACTGGAATCAGACAACTACTTCTGGTGGCGGATCTATTGATAACTTTGCAGCAGAGTATGAAATTCAGTTTTCTGCCGGTACTGACTATCGACTTGAGGTGCAAACGGAAAGAAATAACATCGCCCAGTTTGTATCAACACAACTGCTTTTGGGCAACAAATCTCAATGTAGCTATCAAGATTTGTCCCTGGTCCCTGTACCGCACTAATATCTACAGTTCTCTCTAGCTTTCACAGATTGAATTGTTTCGAAAGAGTAATTCTGAATGTTCGCTTTCGGCAAAAGCGAACATTCAGGTATCTCGTACAGATGGAATTGATTTCCCAAAACAGACAAATTGTGACCACGCCACCTTTAACCATGGGCGTCAAGCGGAGCAGGTCAAAACTGGTGTACAATTGGGATATGTACTACATAAAGAAATATTACGACTTTTACATAGGGAGAGTGGTGAAGTGAAAAATCGTCCATTGTATCTATGGAGTGTTTTTTGTTTGGTGCTTAGTTCTATTTATCCTACGCAAGCGGTCGCTTCGTGGGACCCATTTGGGCTTGAGAAAATTAGAAGAGAGTCTCAGGAATGGAGAGAACAGGTAGAACTGGAAATGGAGGAACTGAGAAAGGTTGCAAACGCAGCAATTCGAGCTGTACCGGGGGAACGCTACTTGCAAATAATCGATGCGCTCCATGGGCCAGACCCGGAAAAGGCTGAGGAGGCAAGGAATTTTCTTCGTAGCCTTGGAAATCTAGATCCTGAAACAACATATGTTGCGTCTGTTTGGTTCGGATTAGAATCAGAACTAGAAATTCGAGCAGATATATTTCGCGCATCATCTCCTTCTCGAATTCATGTCGAGCAAAAGATCGCCAGTCGTGGCCTAAACTTAACGCAAAGTATTAAAAATAGTCTAGAACGGCCAAAATCTGAAACTGAGATTCGTGCAAATATTCGTAGAGAACTCAAGAGCGCTCTTTTGAGTTTGAGTAATCAGTACAGTAAAATAAACTACCCTCGGAACTTTGCCGATAGTCAAACGGCATTAACAATTGAACTCAGTCAGTCAAGTCCATTTTTACCTCCATCTATAAATAGCGGGATTATCGCAATTAATGGCGAAGGTACTCAACTTTTTAGGGGGAGGTATGACAGAAATAACATATCTAGGAACTTTGACATCCAGAAACGGCGCCAGGCTGACGATATAAAATTCAATAATGCAGTCCAACATCTTGAAAACGCAATATTGACGATTTCGCAAAATGACTTCGCAAACTTAGGACGAACCGAACTGTCCATACCTTGGTCGGCTTTCGATTCAAAGCAATTCTTGTTTGTTGTAATTCCTGAGAAAGACTGGATTGAACATAAAGATAAATTGAGGATTAAAGCGCTAGTGCATAAGGTCAACGAACCAAAGAATGGTATCAATTTACAGCGTCCGTATGAATTCGAGGTCGGGGACTTTGATCCTGAACTTAATGAACCCATTGACCATTGGATCCCGGGAGCTGGCAAACTTGTATGGGCAGTACATGAAATGACGGGTGACAGTAGACTGTTTACACCAGAGACTCTTGCACTGATTGAGGAAGCGGATTCCATTTTGGCAGAATGGAGCAAACGCGAACAATGACCACCTAAATGACTTAATGTGCATTTCTCCTACTCGGTTTATGCAGATGCTAAGAGTAGCTGTCTAACGGGAATAAAATCCCACAGCGGTTTTGACCAGCCTCCTTCTTTGAAGGATGATCGAGATCGACGTCTGTTACGGGATAAAATACACAGAGCCTAATTTCTATTTAGGCCTTGCACATTTGGAGCTATACCTATTTCCAATGTTCGCTTTGCGCAAAAGCGAACATTGATTTATCTACACCATCCCACTCAATTCTGCCAGAGGCCGTGCTGGATGCCGCCCAGGAAGTAGATTGCGAAAGTTCCCTGCCCCGGGATTTCTGTGGCACGCATGGCGAACTCAGCGCCGGCTTCTTCTGCAGCCTTGATGGCAGCCTCAATGTCTTCCACCAGGGTATACGGACGGACAACCGGTTCTTCATCTTCACGCATTGGGGCGCGCACACCGATGCGGCCACCGCCAGAAAGATCTGCGACGCGGGCATTACCGAGCATCGGCTCTGGCTCGCTGAAGGTGACGCCATGCTGGGCCGCAAGTGCGGCGCACGTTGCATCAACTTCCGGGGTAACGATTTCAAGATATTGAACCTGCACAGTATTTGTCTCCGTGTTGTCTGGGGCTTCGGCAAAAGAAGCCGTTGTGAAGGCGATGGTACCAAATGTCATGGCAAGAAAAGCAATCAGGGTTTTCATAAAGGCCTCATAAAAAGAACAGAAGTATTGTTGGACAACATTACCACAATGGGTTTGCTTTACCAATCACCCAAACTTTTCCGTGTGGTGTTCAGGGCGCCTCCTTCCAACCCGCTAGCATGATCTGCTACGTTTTCAGGAAATGTTCACGCCCTCTCCCACCACAGACGGATGGACGCCTCACCTTTTGGCAGGCTCAAAGTATGGCGTGTATGCCAGACCTGTTTGCCTCCCGAACCTGCCACTTTCGCCGCAGGCATTTCTTCATTCATCTGCCAGCTACATGCGCAAGGCTGCCGCCGAACACAGATGTCACCGCACAGGGAACAATCACCAGAATGTCAAAGAGCCGTCAGCTCACCTGAATGCGCTGACCCGTCTGTGAGGATGAACCCTCCCGGACGTGAACATATATAGAACATTTTTAGTTAAAAGTCAATCCTATTAGTATCATTCCTGCCTTAGCGCCGTGTGCGCAGCAGCAGCAGCGAAACGGCAATACCGCCAAAGGCAATGAACAGGTTTGGCACCAGCACAATGGTGAAGGGTGACAAGCCGAGCGCTTCCAGCACGCCCAGAATGGCTGCGAGAGAGCAGAAAATCAGAACGAAGTAGAGGAAGTATCGCACTAGTTTGTCCATATCAGACTCCATTGATGGCTCTTGTCAGATCAGGAGCCTATCAGGTCTGCGCCGCCCGGACCATAGATCGCCGATGCCTTTACGGCATGTCCGTCGGCGTACCCTGATGAAACCTCAGCTGCCAGTTTCCTGACTGCCGGGTCCAGATGGATGTCCTGTTGGCAAATTGTACCTTCTCGCCGTCGATAACTTCGCTGATATAGGTTGTCTGGATCACCTCATCAGACAGATATCTGGCGCTGAAATGCGGTAAAGGGAGTTTTGCCCTGATGTCGGCTTTCCCCTGTGAGCCGAAAAACATTTCTTCTCGTCGGTAGCGCCTGCCGGATCGTCCGAACTCGAAGAAATCTTTTGCGAAAATCTGCGCCATGTACTGATCGTCAAAGCGGGTTTCGACCTGCCACAGGCTTTCTTCCAGTTGGCGAAGTATTTCCAGCAGGTCAGGTTCTACGAGTTTGTCCTGATCATTCATTGCGTGATGCCGATGCTACCTTGACGGCTGGTCAGGTGCCCTTGTGACACTAAGCGCCCTCACCTTTGGTTTCAGCGAGTTTCCTGGCAATGATACGCCAGACATTCGGGTTCACGCCAAGGCCAAAATGCGACCCGGAAACCTCTATATTATCGGCCTGCGGATTATAGACATCAACAGAGGCACGCCAGCCGACCACGCCATCTGTTTTGGAGTAGACAGAGGTGACCGGTTGAGCGAAGCCGATGGAATTGCGCTCATGCACATGGCGCTCAAATTCATCCAGATCGAGCCCACGCGCGCGGGCATAGAACGAGCCAACGGAGGTGTATTTCGGCCCACCGATGATAGGCGTGCCGAGCGTGATGACTTCACGCACTGAGTCCGCATAAAGACGGGTAACCTCACGCGCGACAACGCCGCCAAGGCTCCAGCCGATGAGGGTGACGGGCTGGCCAAGGGATGCACACAGCTCTTCAACCCGCGGGCCCAGCCGCTCAATGTCCGCGTCCACATCACCGCGATTGGTGCCAAGGCCCCATGGATGCACATCATAGCCGAGAAAGCGCAGATACTGGGCCAGCGGCTCCATGGATAATTCCGGCGCAAGATAGCCCGGCAACAGGACAATCGGGCGCCCGTCCCCGCGTGGGGCCGTCAGCAAGCCAGGTGTCGTATGGATGAAAGAGAGGAACTGGAAGGGCGTGCGCGCTTCGAGCAGGAAGGATAATGGGCCCGGTCTTTTGCAGTAGTCCGGCATGTCTATTGTAGCAGTCATGGGCGCGGCTCCTTCATGGTTTTTCCTATCAGGATATAAGGCGAAAAATTAGAATTGTTATTCTAATTGGCAGTGCGCAGGATCTCGCGCTCCAGAATAAGGCCGTCATGGGCAGGAATGACCCCTGCAGGCAGCGTTTTTTCGAGACTGCGATAGTCCATATCCACATGCAGGTTGGTCAAAACGGCTCCTTCAGGCTTCACGCGGGCGATCCAGTCCAATGCCTTGTCGAGGTGAGCATGGCTGACATGAGGCTTGATGCGCAGGGCGTCGACGATCCAGATGCCGGTCCGGTCGAGAAGCTCGAAGCTTTCTTCCGGTAACTCATGGACATCGCTGGAATAGGCAATGCCCCCCTGCCCGCCAAAAATGAAGCCGAGGGAATCCACATTGCCATGATGCTGAAGGAAGGGCGTGAACGGGATCGGGCCTGTGGGACCGTCGATCTGTGCTGTGCTGCCATATTCCGGCATTTCCCGATGCTCGAGGATAGATGGATAATAGCTGCCAGGGGCTTGCTCGAAGCAGTAAGAGAAGCGGGTGAGTAGATTGCCCGTGGTTGCCTTGTCCACATAAGTTGGCACACGGCTCATCATGTTGAG
>JALEGM010000028.1 GCA_022763145.1 Aquisalinus sp.
CACCCGCCGGGGGTCAATCATCTCAAATTGTTGGGCAGAACCAAGCAGAAATCACCCGATTTTCAAGGCTTAAAAGCAGGTCATCGCGTATTTCTGCGATGGTGGCAGTTCGTGCAACATTGGCCTTTTGCCAATAGCAAATCCGCGCATTCGTCGATATACAGACACAAACACCAGACCGGGAAGGAGAGTCTCATGCGCGTTGGCTGCCCCAAAGAAATCAAAACACTGGAATTCCGCGTCGGCCTGACACCCGACAGCGTATTGGAACTGACCCGTGCCGGCCATGAGGTACTGATCGAAACCAATGCCGGCGCCGCCATCGACTTCGTCGATGAGCAATATGAGGCAGCGGGCGCGAAAATCGTCAAAACGCCAGAGGAGATCTTCGCTGAATCCGACATGATCGTGAAAGTGAAGGAACCACAACTGCATGAATGCGCCATGCTGCGCGAAGGCCAGACCCTGTTCACCTATCTCCACCTCGCCGCTGACAAACCACAAGCCGAAGCACTCGCCGAATCCGGCTGCTGGGCTGTCGCCTACGAAACCGTGACTTCAGACGCCGGCACCCTGCCCCTCTTACAGCCGATGAGCGAGGTTGCCGGTCGCATGTCGATCCAGGTCGGCGCTGCCTGTCTGCAGATGGCCGCCGGTGGCCGCGGCGTATTGCTGGGCGGTGTCCCGGGCGTCGAGGCCGGCAAGGTCGTCATCATCGGTGGCGGCACTTCAGGCTATAATGCCGCCCAGATGGCTGTTGGTATGCACGCTGATGTCTCTGTTTTTGATCGTTCCATCACCAAGCTTGAAGAACTGGACACGATCTTCGGCAACCGCATACAAACAGTCTACTCCACGGCAGGTGCCCTGGCCGAGGCGATCAAGACCGCTGACCTTGTGGTCGGTGCTGTACTTGTCCCCGGCGCTGCCGCACCAAAGCTGATCACGCGCGAAATGCTCGGCACCATGAAGAAAGGTGCTGTGCTCGTGGATATTTCCATCGACCAGGGCGGTTGCTTTGAAACATCAAAACCGACAACCCATCAGGACCCCTATTTCGAAGTGGATGGCATCGTACATTACTGCGTTGCGAACATGCCGGGCGCTGTGGCCCGCACCTCTACGCTCGCACTCAACAATCGCACTCTTCCGCACGCCGTCAACCTTGCCAATCGCGGCGTGAAAGATGCCCTGCGCCAAGACCGTCATTTGAAACGCGGCCTCAACGTCGCCGATGGCTGGATCACCCATGAAGCTGTAGCCGAAGATCTCGCGATGAAATTCAAGGAAGCAGACGACCTTTTGTAGAAGCCAGCTTTTCTAATGAGGAGTGTATTTATTTTCATGCACCGGTCACCATTTCGTTAGATCGGCATCCTTGTGCCTAACTACGTCAAGCCCTATATGCTGCAACGCAACGTAAGCCTCATGCAGAAAGTGGGCAGTAATGACACAGGCAGCAACAATGGAAAAACCGAAAACCAATCCGAATGCTCCGACGCTGGAGAAGGTTCTCAGCGTAAAGCATTATACAGATCGGTTATTCGCTTTCCGCACCACCCGTCCGCAAAGCTTCCGCTTTCGGTCCGGCGAGTTTGTAATGATTGGCCTGCCCGGCGATAACGGCAAACCCATCTTGCGCGCTTATTCTGTGGCCAGCCCGGCCTGGGATGAGGAGCTGGAGTTTTTCTCCATCAAAGTCGAGAATGGGCCACTCACCTCACGCCTACAGAAAATTCAGCCAGGTGATGAAATTCTGCTCGGCAAAAAGCCTACTGGCACTCTCGTGCTTGATGCACTTTTGCCCGGAAAGCGCCTTTACATGTTCTCAACAGGGACAGGGTTTGCGCCATTTGCCAGCCTGGTTCGAGATCCAGAAACTTATGAGAAGTTTGATGAAGTGATTGTCACGCACACATGTCGTGAGGTGGCTGAACTCAATTATTCTCGCGACCTGATTGCAAGCTTGCCGGATGATCCTCTGATCGGAGAGTTTGTTCGTGACAAGATTAAATACTTTGCATCGACAACACGCGAACAGTCCGACAATATGGGGCGTATCACAGATCTCATAGAAACCGGTGCCTTATTTGAACACCTGGGCCTTCCTCCCCTTAACCCTGAAACTGATCGTGTCATGATCTGTGGTTCAATGGAAATGATCAACGATACAAAAGAGCTCACACAAAAGGCGGGCCTGACCGAAGGCTCAAATGCCAAACCCGACACATTCGTTGTCGAAAAAGCTTTTGTGGGCTGACTAAATACCATCACAAAATAAACCCGGGATTCTGTTGCCAGGCTCCCGGAAGCCCCGCCTAGACCTGGAAAGGGCCTAGGAGTTTAAAGCGAGTAACTCGCACTGCGTTACGCAGCGAGAGCGAACTCTTCCTTGTAGTTGTCGTTTGCAACTATAATTGTGATCCAATAACGGAGATCATCCGGGCGAAAGCAGAGCCTTTACACGTTTGTCGATCCTATTTCGGCCCCGCCACAAGACCCGATCCTAAGATCAGGTCGGGTATTCTGGTGGAGCCGCCGGGTACCGCCCCCGGGTCCAATCCGCTTATTACGAACGCGATTTATCGCCATAGCTGGTTGCCCAGCACATAAAGATATAAGCCAGATAGCTTAACAATTAAAGATGGTTGGTGTGGTATATTTTCAACATAGCCAACCTTCAAAAAGTTGATCAATAACAATTACTTGCTCGAAAAAAGCTACCGGTTAACCGTATTAAGCATGAACATTGTAACAAAAGCGCAATAATTGCACGATATAGGCGCTGCAAAGGGATCTGGATTGGGATGGATATGGAACCGGGTGATTTCAGAAAATGGCGCAAGGCTATGGGCCTCTCCCAGAAGGACGCAGCGCATGCGCTAGGCTTAAAACGTCGCATGATCCAGTATTATGAAAAAGGCGAACGTGACGGCGAGAAAGTACAAATTCCTCTAACAGTCAGACTGGCATGTTATGCACTGACCGAAGGTGTAGCGGACTATCGTGGGCCGCACCGGAAAGTCATCATGTCCGAGACGGTAAAAAAAGAAAAAGACCCCGCCTGACAAAAGGCCACACAGGTCAAAACAGCACTGACGCCAAAGGCGAGAAGCCCACAACTAACACCAACAACCTGTTACAGTGTGCCAGCAATGGCATCCAGTCGCTTTTCCGGATAAATAATCCTGATACCAACGAGATTGATAAAGCTGTCGCAGCTATCACAATGAGTGTCAACGCGACGGGATTTGGAGCAGACACCTCAGTTGCCTCTCCGAGTAAGCCCATTAACAACACGCCCGACTGACATACCAACACAGCGCCGGAGAGCCAGACTGATAATTGTATCCATGGCGGCGGCGATCGGCTGGAACCGTCCGCATAAACCAGATTGGTTACGACCAGTAAAATGATAGCGAACATCATTACCCCGGCCATAAGTGTTTCTCGGGTATAAGCCGGATTCCCCGCTGCACTGACTAGAAAAGCAAGGCTTATGACACTTAAAACAGGCAACATGTAACGGCTGGTTAGCATCAGGGCATATCGAACAGCACCAACTAAAGCACGCTGACTGCGCACCATCGCCACCAACCCTGCCACAATAAAGCCTGTCCCAGCTAGCGCCAGCATGCTCCATTCTTCCGCCAAGGTCTGAAGTATTGCCTCGCCCCCAAGCCCTGTATTCCTGATCGTCAGACCCACCTGAAATAAGGCTGTCAGCATCAAGAATAATAGCCCAGCCAGGAAAATAACAACGGCGACCATAATTGGCAAACTGCTGAGACGCGCGAATATCTTTTGCCAGGAGGGCACAGACCAGATTACATCCGGATCGTCCGTGGCAGCCCCTTCAAATGCAAGCAAGCTTATCCAGGCGATCACAACCAACCAGCCAAACCCTGCAAAATGCAAACTGACTGTTACCACTGCAGCAACCGCTCCGGCAGCCAGCAGAGAACTGACCGGCTTGCTGGTCCGCCATAGATAGAGGAAGTTCAATGCCGCAATCACGAAAAACGATGTCACAACTTCCGGCAAAGACAGGCCGACAGTCAAACCACCGCCAACCCCGGCTGCCAGCATGGGCAGCAGGAAGGTCAATACTCCGCCTAGGGGCTGGCGTTCTTCTGTGGTTACATACATCTCCGCCTCACCGGGCAAGAACCATACCTGTTACCGCAGGTAAGCTGCACGAACCCCGTAACCTGCTTATTTGAACTTTCGACGATAGGCGATTGTCAGATCAAAGGACGCAAATTGTCCCTCGGTCAACGTGAATGCGCCATTCACTGTGTCGAGGCCCACAGGATCATACTCGAAATCACCAGTATTCATGAACGTGAAACGCGCCCCAATCCAGGATTGCTCATCCATCTTCACATCCAGGCCTGAGAAGACCTGATAAGCGAAGACACCCTCACCCTCATCAGTGCCAAGGCCGGAAATCTCCACATCCGCATAGCCAATCCCCGCCCCAATATAGGGCAGCAGATTATTCGCCATATTGATGTCCAATACAGCGTTGGCAAAGAGGGCATGGACGCTGGCATCACCGGAATTGGCAGTCAGCGTGCCGCCAGGATTGGCAGACGTGGGCACGTTGAACTGGCCGCGTGTCGTCGTGGCATCGATATCTGCAGAAGAATAGCGATACTCCCCTTCCACGCGCCAGTAATCGTTGAACTTATAACCGATCAACGCGCCAACATTGAAGCCTGGATCGAAGCTCGTGTCGAAACCATCTGGCAAAGTGAAGTTGTTAGCGCCGGAAAATGGCGCAAGGTTTGTATCCTGCTCAGTATCATCCGGCACGCTGAGCCCTGCACCAATCGCGAAATACTTTATCGGCTCACCGCCACCGCCTGCCGCGCTGGCCATGGCTGGCGTTAAAGCAACTGCCGCAGCGCCGGCAAAAATCAGTGATCTCAATGAAGGCATAATCACCCACTCCCCTCTGGTTGGTTCTCTACACATGAATTAAGCACAAGCAAGCTGCGGCGCAAAGACCCGCAGAAGCGTGATTTCTGATAATCGCTTATGGGCCTGAGTCACATCCAAGAGGCTTCGCCAAAACCAGCCAATCAATCCTTATCGGCATTCTTGCCGGCTGCCGATTGTGCAGCATGAGAGCCGCCAGCTGCGATAAGTCCGACCAGCAGGCCCAGCGCCATATTATCAAACACGATCCAGACAAAAAGAAACGCCAACAGGAATGCCCCGAGATTGAAGGCGGCCTTTGGCTTAGGTCTTTCGTCCTTTTCAGAAGTTTCGGGAGTATCGGTCATTGTGATCCTAGCTTTAAAGTAATTATAGTATCGTTTTATACTTATCTCGCAAAGCAAGCTGATAAAGTTAAACGCTTAAATCTCGCGAAAGACTGCCATGCAAGTGCATAATTGTAAGGATTGCGTTTGATCAATCATCGATTTAGTGTCGGCATATTGTAGAAATATTTCCAGAAAAACCTACGAGTTAAAAATGAAAATAAAAGGTACTTTTTTCGGAGTTATTTTATTAATCATAATAATGTCAATTATATATTCTTTACTATTCAGCATAACATTGATTATGGGTAATGGTTTATATGATTACTTAGAAACAGTTTCAATCTTTGTTGGTGTCACAACAGTGGCACTAGTGCTGACCCATTTTTTTGACAAAAGACACATGAGCTACTGACAAAACCTTTCCCATCCCCGCTTCACATTTCCGGCCAAGCCGCCTACATTCCCGCTTATGACAGACACAATGACAGAGGCGCCGCGGCGCACTGGGGAAATTCGCCTGCATACGGCGGAAGATTTCGAGGGCATGCGCCAGGCTGGAAAGCTGGCGGCATCCTGCCTTGATATGCTGGCTGAACATGTGAAGCCGGGGGTGGCCACAGAAGAACTGGACCGGCGTGCCTATGAATTTGTTATGGATCATGGCGCGGTACCCGCGACCATCGGCTATCGCGGCTATCGCCATTCAACCTGCATTTCCCTCAATCACGTGATCTGTCACGGCATCCCTGGCCCGAAAAAAATGAAGGACGGGGACATTGCCAATATCGACGTGACCGTGATCGTTGATGGCTGGCATGGCGATACAAGCCGGATGTTTTATGCCGGGGAGCCAAAGGTGCTGGCCAAGCGGCTGACCGATGTCACATTCGAATCCATGTGGAAAGGCATCAAGGCTGTGAAGCCTGGCAACACGTTGCGAGATATTGGCCGCGCAATCCAGAGCCACGCGGAAGCGGCGGGCTTTTCCGTGGTGCGCGATTTCTGCGGCCACGGCCTGGGTCGTGTTTTCCATGATGCCCCGAACGTTGTTCACTATGCAGAGTATCGCGACAGCTTCCTGCAAATCCACCGCGCGCCGGATATCCCGTTGCGCGAGGGCATGTTTTTCACCATTGAGCCGATGATCAATGCCGGCAAACCGGATGTAAAAATGCTGAAAGACGGCTGGACAGCTGTGACGCGCGACCGCTCTCTCACAGCACAGTTTGAGCATTCTATCGGCGTAACAGCGGATGGTTTCGAGGTCTTTACCGCGTCCCCAAAGGGTCTGGACCAGCCCCCTTACATGGTCTGATGGCGCAAGCCGATGACTGATGCCAGCGGCTCTTCTCAAGGCAATCACATGGTTGGCCACCGTGACCGGCTACGCCAGCGCTTCATGAAAGCCGGTGTAGAAGGCGTGCAGGATTACGAGTTGATGGAACTGGTCCTGTTCCGCGCCATTCCACGGCGGGATGTAAAACCTCTGGCTAAAGAGTTGATCGCGACGTTCGGCACCTTCGCAGATGTGCTCGCTGCCCCGCCTGCCCGCCTGCAGGAGGTCAAAGGCATCTCCGAGAAAGTGGTGATCGAACTGAAGATCGTGCAGGCGGCAGCGTTAAAACTGTCACAGGAAAACATTCTGCAAAAGCATGTTTTATCATCCTGGCAGGCACTGATTGATTACTGCACAGCAGCGACGGCCTACGAAAAAATAGAGCAGTTCCGTATCCTGTTTCTCGACAACAAGAATGCACTTATTGCGGATGAAAAACAGCAGACCGGCACTGTCAACCACACGCCGGTCTACCCGCGCGAGGTCGTGAAGCGCGCCCTGGCACTGGATGCCTCCGCCATCATCCTCGTACATAATCACCCATCTGGCGACCCGACACCTTCTGGCGCTGATATTCAGATGACGGCGCAGATTGTCCAAGCGGCAAAGCCTCTTGGCATCCGTGTGCACGATCACCTCGTGATTGGGCGGGGCCAGCACTACAGCTTCCGGAATGAAGGTCTATTATAGCACACCTATAACGGGCGCAGAACTTGCAGGACTAATTTGAATGACTTTGTCCCCTGCATCATCCGGTGTACGCTGGGACACGTTGTGTATGAAATGAGGACAACAACATG
>JALEGM010000297.1 GCA_022763145.1 Aquisalinus sp.
CACGGTCTATTACGACCCTAAATCCTGAGACGGACGACATCATGAAAGACGGATCACTTCCTTCCTCCAGAAGGTCTGCGGCACTAGAGCATTCCACCATTGGGGTGCTTGATATTGGCGCTTCGAAGATAACCTGCTTCATCGCCGAGCTTGTAGATGGCGCGATTGATGGACAGGACGCCGAGATTATCGGCGTTGGCCATCAGGGTGTTTCCGGCCCGACGACAACAGGATTGACGGGACAGGCAGCCGTTGCGGCAATCAAGGATGCTGTGGCCAAGGCGCAGAAGATGGCTGGCCGCGAACCGTCCGACTGGTATGTGGCCGTGTCTGGCAGGCATCTTGTCAGCAGGCGGATCGCTGTTGACCTTCCGCTGGCCGATCACCCTGTGACAGCTGAAGACCTGCAGGATTGCTACCGGCAGGGCAGGAAACTGACCGAGAGCGAGAAACTGCGTTCCCTGCATGTCTGGCAGTCTTCCTATGCGATTGACGGGCATGAGGGTATCCATAATCCGCTTGGTCTGACCGGTGAGATGATGACCAGTTACATGCTGGGTATTTCAGCTTGCAAGACAGCAATCGCCAATCTCGAAAATTGCCTCGATCATTGTCATATCAAGCCCAAAGGTTACATCGCTGCGCCTTATGCCGCCTCGCTGGCTGTGTTGCAGGAGGAGGAAAAATCCCTCGGCGCGATATGTCTTGATATTGGCGCTAACCTGACCGGCTTCACCCTGTATAATGATCAGTCACTAGTCATGTCCGGCGCGGTGGCACTGGGCAGTGATCATATTACCCGGGATATTGCCAAGGTCTGTGCTTATGATCTCCGATCTGCGGAGCGGGCGAAAACATTATTCGGCACCAGCTTCTGTGCGCCTGGAGATGAGTCGCGGCAGGTCACTCTTGCTTCTGATGGCGGCGGTAAACAGCTCTCCGTGGCAGAGCTTGCCGGGGTTATCGGGCCACGTATGGAAGAAATCCTGCACCTTGTTTCCCGCAAGATCAGAGAGGCTGGTTTGTCTCCTGAGCAGTTCAACCGGATTGTTCTGACCGGGGGCGGGAGTCAGCTACAGGGATTGTCGGAACTGGTTGAGACAATGCATGGCGGTCATGTCCGGATCGGGCGGCCTCTCAATTTGTTTGGCGCACCAGAGGCAGTTAGTGGCACGCCATTTTCGGTTTGTGCCGGAATGATCCGTCATGTCGCCGCAGAACGCCAAAGCAGGCCATCACTTTTCCCGGCTTTCAATAGGCTCCGTGATGCGAATATCCCACATCTCGCGGGCCTCAATGGCAGCAACCCTTTACGCAAGGCCGCCATCTGGCTTCGGGAACATTTCTGATCAAAAAAAAGCCGCTGCTCGAAAGCAGCGGCTTGATTTTTGAGTGTGATTCCAGGTTACCAGATTTGAACTCTGTCTTCCGGTGCGAGGTACAGTTCGTCCTCAGGGCTTACATCAAATGCATCGTACCAGGCATCCATATTACGGACGACACCATTGGTGCGATATTCTGATGGAGAATGAGAGTCCGTAGACAAACGGTTGCGTAGTTCGTCCTCGCGGTATTTGCGTTTCCATACTTGCGCCCAGGCCATGAAGAATCGCTGATCTCCTGTATAGCCATCAAGAACAGGAGCTTCTTCGCCGCCGAGTGAGAGGCGGTAGGCATCATAGGCCATGGTCACGCCGCCAAGGTCACCGATGTTTTCACCCATGGTCAGGATCGGGTTCACGAACATGCCCTCGACCGGTGAGAACTGCGCGTATTGAGCGCCAAGCTTGTCGGCGCGCTCCTGGAAGCGGGCAGCATCTTCCTCGGTCCACCAGTCACGCAACATGCCTGTGCCATCGGACTTGCGGCCCTGATCATCAAAACCGTGGCCGATCTCATGGCCGATCACGGCACCGATACCGCCATAGTTTACAGCATCGTCGGCATTGGGATCAAAGAAAGGAGCCTGCAGAATGGCTGCGGGGAACACAATCTCGTTCATTGGCGGATTGTAGTATGCGTTGACCGTTTGTGGGTTCATGAACCATTCGGTCTTGTCGATAGGGCCACCCAGCTTGGAAATCATGTCCTGCCAACCCCAGACAGAGGCGCGCTTGCTGTTGCCGAAAGCATCCCCGGCCACAACTTCCAGATCGGAATAGTCAGTCCATTTGTCCGGATAGCCAATCTTGGTGTTGAAGGCTTCCAGCTTGTCATAAGCTTCCAGCTTGGTTTCCTCACTCATCCATTCCAGGTTTTCCAGACGAATACGGAAGGCCTTCTTCAGGTTATCGACCAATTCTTCCATTTTTGCTTTGGATTCAGGCGGGAAGTATTCGGCCACATAAACCTGGCCTACAGCTTCGCCCAGTGTGCCATTAACGGCGGCAACGCCACGCTTCCAGCGCTCACGCTGCTCAGGTACCCCGCGTAGCTCCATACCGAAAAAGGCGAAGGTGCGATCATCAATCTCAGACGGCAACACTGACGCATTGTTGAAGAGATAATGAACCTTGAAGTAGTCTTTCCAGACATCAACCGGCGTGTTCCGGAAAATCTCGCCAGCGCCTTGCACGGCATCGTTCTCGCGCAGCACGAATTCTGTTTCATTGCCCAGGCCAACCTGCTCCATCATCACAGTCCATGGAAATGCTGGCGCGTATTCCTGCAACTCATCAATCGTATAGAGATTATATGTGAGATCACGGTTGCGGCGTTTGGCGGGTTCCCAGTGAACATTGGCAATCGCCTCTTCCAGTGCGTAGACAGCGGCGGCTCTTTCTTCTGTATTCTCCTCACCGGCGAGAGCCATAAGATCCGAGAGGAACACCTCATAGGCTGCCCGCTTGTCAGCGAAATTGTCATCGAAATAATAGTTCTTGTTGGGCAGGCCGAGGCCGGATTGACCCACATATGTAATGTAACGATCTGGCTGTTTTGAATCGACATTGACAAAAGCAGAGAAGGGGGCGCTGACGCCAAGCTCTACATTCGCAAAGGCGCGGGCCACATCTTCGTGGGTCTCTAGCGCATCGATGGCGGCAAAATCAGCTTCAACGACGGCAAGGCCTTTGTCGTTGATTGCGTCCGTGTCGAGGAAGCTCGCATAGAAGTCGCCGATTTTCTGTTTGACGGTGCCGGCCTCTGCGTTAGCTGCTGCAGAGTCTTCGATGATTTGTTTCACGCGGGCTTCAGAACGCTCAAACAGCACAGTGAATGAGCCATAGTTTGAGAATTCAGCCGGGATTTCGAATGTGTCGAGCCATTTGCCGTTGACGTGTCGGAAAAAATCATCGCCCGCTGATACGTCCATTTTCATGTCGCTCAGCTCTATGCCCCAGTTTCCAAGTTCGGCACTTGCTGGCGCTGCTGCGACCTCAGATGCCGCTTCTGTGGATTGATCCTGCTCGTAGGATGATGTGCCGGTATCCTGTCCGCCACAAGCAACGAGCGCGAGTGCAGCAGCGCCGCACAATAATAGGTTTTTCATGGATAAGCTCCCTTTGTTTTCCCTCGAGGGCCATAGGCCCGCATGTATTAAGATATAGAAAGAATCCAACAATTTCCGCAAGTTAAGCGCCGTTAACCTGTCCAGCCGGTCTACGCGATCTATTTTCTCGCTACAGAAGTTGAAAAGGCTGATATCTGCTGAGCGGGTTCATCTCTATATCGCAGAATTCATTGGCCTTTTCTGCTTGAAGCAGGCAGTTTTCCGGGACAATATCCGGCAAAAGCTGTCAATGGTGGCAGAGAACATAAGAAGTATCGAAAGGGAGTATGAGAATGCAGGGTCTGATGATGGACTACCCGCTCTTGATCAAGGGCATCATGAAACACGCGTTGAGGACGTTTCCGGAGCAGGAAATTGTCACCCGTCTCGTGGAAGGCGGTATCCATCGCTATACCTACGCCGATAGTTACAAGCGTATGTGTCAGGCAGCGCAGGCTCTGCAGGATATGGGGGTCCAGAAAGGTGATCGCGTGGCCGTCATGGGCTGGAATACGCATCGCCAACTTGAACTCTATTATGCGATTAGCTGTATCGGCGCGATCTGTCACACGATTAACCCGCGTCTGGGGCCGGAGAATGCTGACTATGTGATCAACCATGCTGGCGACAGTGTCTTGTTCTATGACACAACGTTCCAGCCACTGGTTGAAGCTTTGGCGCCAGGCCTGAAGACGGTGAAGAAGTACATTGTACTAACCGACGCGGCCAACAACCCTGAAACAACGATCAAGGCAGAGACCTATGAGGCGTTGATTGCCGGCAAGCCTGAAGAGTTTGACTGGCCGGATTTTGACGAAAACACCGCCAGCGCCATGTGCTATACTTCCGGCACTACAGGTAAGCCGAAAGGTGTTCTGTACTCGCACCGGTCAACAGTCATACAGGCGATGGTTACCTCATTGCCAACATCTTTTGGGGCTGAGCTGTCAGATGTGGTTTTGCCGGTTGTTCCAATGTTCCACGTGAACGCCTGGAACGTACCATACTCGGCACTTATGGGGGGCATGAAGCTGGTGTTCCCGGGACCAGGTCTTGATGGTGCCAACCTCCACGAGTTGATGGAGACAGAAGGTGTGACTTACGCTCTTGGCGTGCCGACTGTGTGGTTGAACTTGCTGAATTATGTTGAGAGTGAAGGCAAGACATTCAGTACATTGAAGTGTTCCCTTATCGGTGGATCGGCTTTGCCTGAGAAGATTATCCGTGGCTATGACAAGCATGGTGTGCGGTGTCGTCAGGGATGGGGCATGACTGAAATGTCACCGACCGGCACAACCAACTTCGAGCCAGTTGGCTTCTACGACCAACCGATTGACGAGCGTATTCCTTACCAGTTGAAGCAAGGTAAGGCTTTGCCTTATGTTGATATGCGAATTGTTTCTGATGAAGGAAAAATTCTTCCGCATGATGGCAATGAGTCCGGTCACTTGCAGGTGCGTGGGCCATCTGTGCTGAAAGCCTATTACAACCACGACAAGGATATTTTGACCCCTGATGGCTGGTTCGATACTGGCGATGTGGCAACTATTGACGAAACTGGCATGCTTTTGATTACGGATCGTGCGAAGGATGTGATCAAGTCTGGTGGGGAGTGGATATCTACCATCGATATTGAGAATGCAGCCTTGTCTCACGAGGCGGTTGCCCAGGCAGCGGTCATCGGTATGCCACACCCTAAATGGGATGAACGGCCATTATTGATCGTTGAGTTGGTGCCCGGAGCGGCTGTTGATCCACAGGACATCCTGCAGTTCGTGAAAGATCAATTATCCAAGATTTCGTGGCCGGATGATATTCAGGTAGTCGATGAAATCCCGCTAGGTGCAACAGGTAAAGTGCTCAAAACGAAGTTGCGTGAAATGTTCCATGACTATGTATTGCCAGATCTGCGCGAAGGCGGTGCTACGCCGACGACTGCCAGTGCTTCAGCCACTGACGTTGAGCCAGAAAAGAAAAAGTCCGGCTTTCCGTTCCTGCGCCGCAAAGGCAAATAACTCACTAATTCTGGCCGGGATTATCGAATGATAGTCTCGGCACTCTCGCCCTGTTTAATCAGCTTAAGCGAGTTTCCGTCGGTTGAAAAAATATTGACGGAGCAATAGCCCGGCTGACTTATCAGCACTTGATCATTTTTGCTTGCAGATCCAAGCGCTGCATTGATTGCCACAAAGTGTGAAAACACCACAGTGTCTTCCGTACACTGTAAAAGTGCCTCAATAACTGACTTCCTCCAGTTTTGACTTTCCGTACTGGTCTGCGTCCAGGTGCCTTGCATCAGGTTTCGCAACCATTCAGTGCGTTCTTTAAGGTCGGTCGTTGGGGCAATAATTTCGGAAACACGGGGCTCTATGATGGGGCTCTTGCTCCACATATTCGCAAGCGGCCTCGCTGTTTCAAGGCAGCGTAACATTGGGCTGCTGACGATCTGCATGGCAGGTTGTTTGGAGAGTTTTTGCGCCACATCCGCAGCCTGCTGGCGGCCGATAGCATCCAGGTCAGGGTCTGGATCAGCGTCCCAGCCAGCTGAAGCGTGGCCATGACGGATCATGAATATTCTGGGCATAGGCTATCTCGATTGCGAGTAAAGCAGATGAGAGCTTTCGCGGAGCTCTCAATCTTCTTCTTTTTTTCGGCTCCCAAACAGGCCGTTGATTAGCGCACCGGCAATCTCTTCTTCAGGAGAGGCTTCTTCTTCCTCGCCTTCTTCCGTATTGGCGTTATTGCGCAAACCAAGACGGTCGGAGACAGCACCTGCAGCAAGGCCCCGGAGATTATCTTCAATGCTCTGGTCACTATTCAGTTGCGTGCCCGTTGCATCTCCCAGTAGCCCGCGCAGACGGTCTTCAACGACACCCCGGACCAGGCCTTGCGTATCAAAGCCGACTTTTGGCTGATTAAATGTCCCGCTGACTTGCAAAGGAATGTTCAGTTTACGTCCGGAGACAGCCTCAAGCGTTTGATAGACGGTGGGCACAAACTGCATTGTCATGCTTTGTTGTGGCAGGTTTACGTTGCCAGTCCCTTCAATCATGAAGAAAGGTCCTTGCATTAGAATGTTCTGCGCTTGGACGATACCGTTACTTGCGGTGAAGCTGGAATTGAGACTTGTGAACTGCGTTTCAGAGGCAGGGCCTTGAGCCGCCGCAACGGCTGTTCCCAATGCTGCTACATCGAAGGTACCGCCCTGAAACCCGTCAAGCAAAGCGCTTGCTGACTGAACAATTTTGCCAATATCGACACCTTCCACCGCGCCACGATCAATTGCGAAACTACCGGAGCCGCTCAACGTGCGCATGAAGTCGGCCACGCTGGTACCTCGGGCTGTGAGATTTGCTTCCAGACCGCCAACGCCGCTGAGCCTTGTGAGGCCAAGAACCTCTGTTGCAAATGTCTGGGCATTCATGCCGGTGAGGCTTATATTGCGCAGTTCCACTGTCGGGAAACTCTGACGGGAATTGACATAGAGTGTACCACGACCACCGCCATCATAGAGGTTCAACTCTGTCAAAACGGCTGTGAGAACACCGTTGTTGATGTTGAAATCAAGCCCGCTCGCCCCAAAGCTCATACCATGCAGATAAATCGCATCAGTGGTTGCATCGAGATCCACGTCTACAGCGCGCAGCGGTGAGAAGTCGATCTGGTCTTGTGGCCAGGGCGGGAAATCTGCACTCTTGTCTGCTTTGGCGGCTTTGACTTCTTCACTCGGTTCTGGCAGGTAAGGGCGTAAATCAAGAGCTGTCAGGTCAATCTGACCACTGACTTTTGGCCGGGCGCCACCCCAGTCAAATGATATATTGGTCGTTCCGCTGGCATCGTTGCTGATCTCGTCAAAGGTAATGGCCGCGTCTGTGAAACTCATCTGTGTACCAGTACCTGAGACATCACCCGAGATGTTCAAGCGGTTGAAGCCATTCTCAACAGGCAGGTCCATGCCGAGTGTTGCCAGCAGGCTTTTCAGGGAAGGGGCATCGATATCGAGATTGCCATTATAGGCAAGATCACCACCCTGAAGATTGATCAGAGTATCTACCGTATTATCGCTCACGCCAAAATTGAGATCAATGCTGGCTGCTGTGTTATCCATCAAGGCTTTTGGTGTTGTCACTGTTACCGCAAGGGAGGCTGGCTCACCCTGAAAGAACATGGTGCCATTGACCTGAAGCGGATTGGCAAGGCTGGTCAGGGTCATGGTGATGTCAGCATCATCAGCAATGAAGACCTGATCTGACCCACCATCGCGATAGGTTACCTTGCCATCAGTCAGCTGGACCGTGCCAAGATTGAAGTCTCTTGTGCTGGTGCCACCACCGCCACCTGACCCTTCACTCGCGGCGTCGGGCGTGCTGTCGTCGGTTCCGAGAAGCCAGTTGACTTCGCCATCAGCACGCTTTTCGAGATTCACTTGCGGCGCTGTGAGCAGGAAGCCGTCAATCTGGATGTTATTCCCACCAGAGGTCACGAGTGGCATCAGTTTGACCTTAATGCGGGCTTCGCTAACGGACGCGAAATAGGGGTCTGTCATACCTTCGGCGTTGGCAATCACGAGGCCTTTCAGGCCAAAGCTTGGATTTGGGAAAATACGGCTGTCCGTGACTTCTTCAACGGTTACTGTCCGGCCTAGCGCCTTTGAGGCGTGTTCTTCGATAAGTGCTTTGTGATCGCCCCCTGAAATCCAGAAATTGAGGCCGACAACACCGGCGGCCAATATCGCGATAAGGCCAACGAAGACCTGTAAAATGGAACGCATGACAAAAATCTCCTCGGGCAAGTAACTCACGTTAGCATATGGGCAGACCTAAAGCGACTTTAAGTCAGAAACTTGACGGTTGCTCTCCGAGGTGTGTTTGCCACTGTCCAGCCTTTTGTGAAACTCTCCCCAATTTGTGGAAAAGTCTGGCGCGCACCTATTGCAAGTTTTGGTTGTCAGACATAGCCTATTTGAGGTTGCAGGAGTGGCCTACGCGTATGAGGCAATCAATGCTGATACACTATGTAGAAGACGACGAGCTTGACGCACAGATTATGAAACGTCTGGTGGCAAGACACCTTCGCTCCGATGTTCAGGTCAGCAAATCCATTGATGATCTGGCTACTTCTCTGATGGAGCAGCCAGTTGATTGTGTGTTGCTGGATGTTAATCGCCCGGATGCCAGATCTCTTGACCATGATGTTCGCGAGGTGCGCGATCATACAGATGCACCTATCATATTCATCACGGGATCAGATACCGAGCAAGTGCGAGCGGATGCGTTTAGGGCTGGTGCAGATTATATCATCAACAAGAATAATCTCTCACCTGCCTTGCTGCGCGATGTTTTTGAGAACATCCGTGCCAAGCTCAATGTTTCTTTACCCCCGGAAATTGATGCTGGGAAAGATGAGATTTCTACCGAAGAGGAACTGCAACAACCCCATTTGCTTGCCAACTATAATCTTGAGCAGCTTGACGCACCGCTTGAATATTTGCGCACCAGTCTGGATACTTTGACTGAGGTGATGCAGGATAATGGCTTTTACGTCTCGTCCGGATTACTTCATCAGCTGACAGAAGTTACAGACACAATTTCAGCTTTTGCCAAAAGCGACCTTACAACGTCAGACAAGATTTCCTTGAGTGCGGCTTTAGACTATATACGCCCCAGACTTAACGCGATTGCAGATCACAAAAACATCCGGCTTGTAATGGAAGCGGAGGATGTTGCCTTTTCGCAAATTGGGCCGGGTACCCTCGCGGGGCTTGGCTTGCAGCATCTATTTGAAGGTTTGCTCCGCGCAGCGCAGCCATCTACAAGTTTTGTGGTTTACGCTGGCAAGTATGAGACTGGTGTGCAACTCGTTATGCATTTCAGCAAACAGGTTCTGCCCGGTATAGAAACCCTATTCCCCAAGGCCCCACAATCATCAGTTGTCGGGATGGATGCTTTGGCATTACTGCGCCTTGGTGCATTACTTTTATATCTGCGTCCAGAACAAATCAGTATGCAGCAAGATGATGGAAGCCAAAGCATCACGATAACTCTCTAGAGGTATCGATCTGGTGATTATCGGCTGTGGTTAGCCTCAAAAACGCTGCCTTTCATCTGTCTTTGTTGCTTGAACCTGGCCTTAACAAATCAGCCGTAATCCGTGATACTGCCACACCGGCGGAGAGAGACAGATGAATACGACTCTTATTGTTTTGATAATTCTGGCAATTTTTGCAGCATTGGTGATGGCGATTTATAACCAGCTTGTGCAGCGCCGTCAGCTGGTTGAAAATGGCTGGGCTGATATTGATGTGCAGCTTAAGCGACGGGCAAATCTGGTGCCGCAACTGGTTGCCAGCGTGCAGGGTTATGCTGCCCATGAACAGGAACTGTTCGAACGTATCGCGCAGAAACGGGCTGACGCCATGGCTGCAGGCGATGACAAGGCATTGCGCGGTGCTGCAGAAACTGCGCTATCACGTCCTGTGGCGCGTCTTGTCGCGGTGGCGGAGGACTATCCGGATCTGAAAGCCAGTGACAACTTCCTTAAGCTTCAACAGGAATTAGCTGATACGGAAGAAAAGATAGAAATGGCGCGGCGGTTTTATAATGGCGCTGTGCGGGAATTAAACACATCTGTAGAGAGCGTTCCGAACAATATACTGGCCGGTCTTTTTGGTTTCACGATCGCCAATTATTTCGAGATTACAACGGCAGAAAAGATTGTGCCTGAGGTACGTTTGGGGAGGTGAGTATGTTCAGTATCAAGCCGCGATTCAAAATAGTTATTGGTTTCGCGTTGGTGGCTTTTTTCTACTTGGTCACCAGTCCTGCTTCCGCTCAGGAACGGATCAACAATTTTGATGTGACGATTGAGGTGGAAACGAGCGGTGACATTATTGTTACTGAGGAGATTACAGTCACCGCAGAAGGCAACAAGATTAAGCGCGGTATCTTCCGGGACTTGCCGCGCTACTTCGATGATGATCGGATGCGACTGCCGTTTGAATATGAAGTTCTCGAAGTCCTGCGGGATGGGCAATCGGAAACTTATCAGGTCAGTGTTGATGATAATGCCTATCGCATCCGCATCGGAAAAGCCGACTACTTTCTGCCGAACGATCAGTATACTTATCTGATTGAGTATCGCGTCGCTAATCAGATACGATACAGAGCTGAAGCCGACGAATTATACTGGAATGCAACAGGTACATATTGGGATTTTCCAATTGAGAATGCCAGTGCGACTGTTTTTCTGCCTGCTGGAGCACAGGTTCTGGGGCAGAGTGCGTACGCTGGGGCGTTTGGTTCAACTGTACAGAGGCACCGCTATCGATTGGATGGTAACGCTCATATTTTTGAGGTGGCTGGTAATCTCGCGCGGCGCGAAGGCCTGAGCATTTCGCTTGATCTTGCCAAAGGTGTCATTGAGCCGCCCACGCGAGAGGAACAGATTAGTCGCTGGTGGCAGCGCAATGGTGCGCTCGCCATCCTGATGGCATCAACAATCGGTTTATTTGGTTTTTTCAATGCACAGTTCAACAAGGTAGGTCGTGATCCGACAAAAGGCCCCGTCTTTCCGCGTTATGAGCCACCAGAGGGATATTCTCCGGCGGCGGTCCATCATATCTGGTATCGCGCCATGAGCGGGCATAATGCGCTGATCGCGACCTTATTGCACGCTGGCATCAGGGACGTGGTAAAACTTGATACGTTATCTGACAAAAAGACCAATGTGACCTTGCAAAAACCTGATAGCGAAAATTGGGACCTGGCAGAAGAAAGCAAGGCGTTTTTGAAGTCGCTTTTTGCCGTACGCAGTACGTTCTCACTGGGCAGCAAGTATGATCCGACTTTCACATCTGCCTATACCGAGTTCGCCAAGCAGGTCGCGACGCGATATGGCAAGGACTACTTCCGCTGGAATACCCTACACATGTTGTTGGCGATAGGCCTGAGCATCGGTGTTGTGCTGGTGGCGTTGATCTTTGTGGCAACCTGGACGATCTGGCATACATATGCCGTGTTGATGCTGGCAGCGCTTAATGTGTGGTTCATATACGTTATTCCAGCACCAACCCGTAAAGGGCAGGACATCCGTACCGAGATCGAGGGGTTTCGCCTGTACTTGGAAACTGCTGAGCAATTACAATTGAACAGTGCAAAGGTCGGCAGTGAAACACCGCCTGCCATGACCAAAGAGCGGTATGAGCGTTTTCTTCCCTACGCTGTGGCTCTCAATCTGGAGAAACCGTGGACACACCATTTTGAAAAGCTGATCCCACAGGAAGCAGAGAATTATACGCCGCATTGGGGCAGTTTTCATAATAGTGGTGGTCGCCAGTCTCTCACATCCATGAACAAGGCGCTGGTGGCTGGATTATCCTCTGGTGTGACTGCTTCCATGCCGCAAAGCTCCTCTTCATCAGGCTCTGGCGGCGGCGGGTTCTCCGGCGGCGGCGGCGGAGGAGGAGGTGGTGGTGGCTGGTAGTCTCACCCCTTTACCTGTCGGGCGGCTTTGGCAGCCGCGATGAGTTCTTCTGCAATCGCCTCTGCATCCTCAGGATCGAAATCAAGTGGCAGGTCCAGCGACTCTGAAAAGACATATAGGCGTACCATGCCTTTGTCTGTCGCCCCGATCTGTAAATCGGCGCCTTGTTCTGAGGGGGTGTTGATGCTCATGTCGGCCTCTTAAAATATCCTGAAGCAGGGTGTAGCGCCGATTGGCTCGTAGGAAAAGCGCCGTAATGCCTCTCTGAAACAGGCAAGAGATTACGGCGTCGGCAATATCATCACGAGCGCGACAAGCAGGAGAGTTGCTGCAAGGAGAAAGAGCGGAGCGGTTTTATTCAGCATCGTGAGAGTTCCTTTTAGAAGGGATCAGCGTTTTTGCATACCCCAGGCAATGAGCGCCAGGATAGCAAAGACGGCAGTGTAGAGTCCGAGAACGGACAAATGACCGCCAGCACCATCACCCATACCGATGAGGGCGAGGGCACTTTGTCCCGCATGATAAGAGGGGGTGTAACTGCCAGCCGTCTGGAACCAGCTTGGAAACATCGAGGTTGGCATCCACAAGCCGCCGAGCAAGGCGAGACCAAGAAAGATGAGATTGGTAATGGCAACGGCCCCATTCCCCTTTACCAGAAAGCCGATGGTCAGGCCAAGCAGGGCGAAGGGCAGCGTAACCATAAGATGCAATAATACCAGCTGTCCCCAGACGGCCCGGTCCAGTTCCACGCCGCCAAGCCATCCGCCGACCGCATAAAGAATTGCCAGTGTGAAAGAAGCAAAAATCAATGCACCAAATAGTTTGGAGACGAGATAAACCCAAACCGGCATTGGCGCGACACGTTTGAGGTCAAGCCAGCCGCGGTCCTTTTCCATAGCGACACCGACGCCAAAGCCGAACATTGCGGGTCCCATCACGGCAAAGACACCGAATGTTGCCAGAAGATAGGCAGCTTGCGGGCCGCCGCGTCCCATCATGACGCCGAAGATCGAGTAAAAAAGTACCGGGAAAGCGAGTGTCGGGATCAGGAATTCGGGCGCACGCAGGAGTTTTAATGTTTCTGCGGCACATTCGCGGGACAGGGCGGTCAGCAGGCTCATGACAAATCTCCTGTTTCTGTTTTTCCGGTTAGCGCCCGGAAAGCGTCTTCCAGTCCAGTTCCCGATACACTCACATCACTGATGGTCTCGTCTTGTGCCAGGAGGCTGCGCAAGGTTGACACTTCATCAGAGGTGAGAATATCCAGATAGCGCCCCGTGCGTAAGGCTGAGCGGACCTCCGGATATGCTTCGACGTTTTCAGTCGCGAGTTCGGTCAAGCAGCGGACTTTCTTGCCGCCGACACGTGCCCGGATTTCCGCCGTGGCGCCATCTGCGACCAGCGTACCCCTGTCGATGACCACGATCCTGTCAGCAAGCCTGTCGGCTTCTTCCAGGTAGTGGGTGGTCAGAATGATGGTGACACCCTCTTCGGCAAGGCCTTGTACCACCTGCCACAAGGTCTGTCGGGCATCGAGGTCGAGGCCAGTTGTTGGCTCATCCAGAAAGACAAGCTCAGGACGGCCGGCAACAGCGGCTGCGAATTGAACGCGCCGCTTCTGGCCGCCGGACAAGTTATTGTATTTGCGCCCTGCAAGGTCTTCCAACCCACCAAGAGCCAAAGACTCTTCCACGGGCCGAGGGTCTGGATAGTAGGCTGAGAACAAAGCCAGATGCTCTTTTACAGTCAGGTTCTCAGGTAATTCCGTATCCTGCAGCATGGCCCCGATGCGTTTGCGTGCGGCCATACGACCGGGCTTGCCTCCAAAGACCATTGCCTTACCGTGACTTGGGGCGACAAGACCCAGCAGGATATTGATGAGGGTTGTTTTTCCTGCGCCGTTGGGGCCGAGTATTGCCGTGATGCCGCCTGCAGGAATGGTCAAATCTATCCCGGCGAGGGCCTGAACTTTGCCATACTTCTTGGTCGCTCCTCTGACTTCAATCGGTATGTTGCTGTTTCCTGCCACTTCAAGCGCCTCCTCAAGCGGTATTATCAACGACAATAACTTTAATTTTCAAAGTACACTTAATCTCTGTGGTTTCGCATGTCAACTACTCGTGACAAGAACCGGCGAGAAGTGCTGCCAAAGGATGCAAAAGCTGATACGAAGATAGCCATAAAATTTGGGGGTTTTCATGATGTCGATTCTGTATCCATTAAACTGGTTGCTTTCATGTGCCGCGTCTGTGCTGCGCTTGGGTGCGGGTACAGCACCAGACCGTGTGCTGACAGATAAACCACTTATTATTTACGAGTTTGAAGGCTGCCCGTTTTGTCGTATCGCTCGTGAGGCCGTTTCCGAAACTGGTGTGACTGTACTGATGCGCCCATGCCCCAAGGGAGGGCAACGCTTCCGCCCTGAACTGAAAGAGATTGGTGGCAAAGCGCAATTTCCCTATCTGATTGATCCCAATACGGATACCCGGATGTATGAAAGCGCCGACATAGCTCGTTATTTGAAGGAAACGTATGGAAAGCGGGGGCGCCCCATAGTCCATTGGCTGGGGCCGATTGGACAGATTTCATCCCAATTCGCCGTTTTACTGCGTCTGATGGGGGGCACTTTCGCACGTCAATCTGTTGCGCCCAGAAAAGCGCTGGAGCTCTATGGCTCTGAGCGCTCTCCGGCTACGCGAATTGTGAAAGAGCTATTATGCGAGATGGAGATCGAATATCTCTGGCAGCCTGCGCCCCTGGCTGGCGGCAGAGTGCCGCAACTTATCGACCCCAACACCAACAAAACCCAAACTGGGGCCGTCAACATTCGCCGGTATCTTAGAGAAACCTATAGCGCCTGAGGCTGGCTCTTAATGCCTTTGCGTATAAAATTGAACCTGATCGTGGCCATTGACCAAGATCGCCCTAATTAATGTCTTCGATAGGTTTGCCATATCGACTTCTGGCATTCGAAACTGAAACATTAGGGTAAAATAATGCTGACTGTGCACCACCTCGAAAACTCGCGATCGCAGCGTATTCTCTGGTTGCTGGAGGAACTGGGGGTTGCATACGACATTCGGCATTATGAGCGAGACAAGCAGACCTCTTTGGCGCCTAAAGAGCTGGTTGATATTCATCCGCTTGGAAAGTCACCGGTGATTACTGACGGCGATCTGGTCGTTGCCGAAAGCGGCGCTATTGTCGAATACCTCATCGAGACTTATGGCGACGGGAAGCTGGAACCCGTTGGGGATGCACAGGACCGGCTGGATTATCGGTATTGGTTACACCACGCCGAAGGGACTGCAGCCGCTCAACTTGTGATGAAGCTGATCTTTACCCGTATCAAAGAGCAAAAGCTGCCGCCGGTTGTGAAACAGATCGCGCATATGATCGCCAATAATGTTCTTGAAAGTTATATTGATCCAAATGTTCAGAAGAATATGCAGCACTGGGAAGAAGCGTTATCTGAGACCGGCTGGTTTGCAGGTACTGAGATGAGTGGTGCGGATATTATGATGAGCTTTCCGCTTGAAGCAGCTGCTGTCCGGGCAGGGTTGGGCAGGTCCCACCCGAACATCAGTGAGTTTCTGGATCGTATTCATGCGCTGCCTGCTTATCAGCGTGCGCTGGCAAAAGGCGGCACATACGATTTCGTTCAATAGTGTCTATCTGGCGTTGACCACAGACATCTGGTTGCCGAAATTGCGCTGATTTATATTGATGACGGAATTGCTGATTCCGTTAAGTTCAACGCTATTACCGATGCTCACGGCATTCAATGTCGTACTTCTCAACGTAGATCCATTGCCTGAGCCTACGCCAGCGCGATAGCTTGTTGCGAAGCTGCCTGGTGTCGGTCCTGACGCATCACCCGCATCAATAATCCGTCCATTGACGATAATGCGAGTGCCTTGTGGGTCACGTTTGTTGGTCTGGTACGGCTGGGCATAAGCACTCCTGTCCTGACCATAAGGTGTCAGAAGACTTTCACCGCCTTGCTGAGCGCTTGCAGCGCCCGTTGAGAGAGTCAGGAAAGTTGCTGTGCCAGCCAGAATAAGTGATAGTGTGCGCATTGTTTTACCCTTTCGACAAATAGCCAGGCGCTAATGCGCCTGGCTTGGATTTAAATCTGCCTGATTAGTTAGGCAGGTTTGCAATGTTGACAGAGTTGCCGATGGCAGCAGCTGTAATGGAAACATTGCCAGTGACGTTACCAAGATCAGCATTCACGATAGCTTGTGTGAGGGCACCGTTGTATTGCTGAGTGTTAACATCCAGTACTGCTGTTGATGGCAGTGTTGTGACAGACAATGTGTTGGAAATCGCAGCACTTGTCAGGCTGACGTCGCCTTCGATTTCACCAAAGTTTGCGTTTGTGATCGCAGTTGGATCATAAAACGCCCACTGACGGTTGTTGATGCTGACGTGATCTGCATTCTCAATGTCATAAGAAGCAGAGTTTGCAATAGCAGCTGACGTATGAGTTACATCACCGGAGATGTCGTCCAGTTCCAGGTTAGCGATTGCACGTGCATCACCGTTGAAGCGCTGCAGGTTGTTGGAAACCAGGCTGCCTTCACCCTCAACAGAGAAAGAGTTGGCAATAGCAGCAGCTGTGGTTTCAATAGCAACACCATCAGGGCCGCTCAGGTTGGAGCCGTTGACATTGAGGTTTGCAGCAATCTTGCTTTGTCCACGTACAAACTGATTGTTGTTAATCAGACTTGAACCAGAAGTACCTGGGTCAAGATCGTTGTCAAAAGCGATTGCGGCAGAGTTACCGATGGCAGCTGTTGTGCCAGCGATTGCGCCAACAGTGTCATAGGCCGTCAGGTTTGTTGTTGCGATAGCGTCGTTGTTGCGAACACCAAACTGAGTGTTGGTAATGCGTGCGTTACCAGTAACATCAGCAGAGAAGCTGTTGTTGATGGCAGCTGAAGTCAGCTCAACAGTTTCGTCAGAACCGGCGATTGTCGCGTCAATACGTGCACGGGCACCAGCTGTATAGTCAATCTGGTTGTTGGTGACACGTGTCAACTGTGATGAACCGCCTTCAGGATCTTCAACTGTGATAGAGGCTGAGTTCCCAATAGCTGCTGCTGTTGCGTTAATAGACCCAACAGTGTCTGAAGCATGCAGGTTTACATTAGCTGTCACGTTGTTGTTGAAGAACTCCTGACCGTTAGGGCGCAAACCTTGAGCTTGGTCGTTTACAATATTTGTACGACCGCCGAGCTCAGCAGCAAAGCTGTTGCCGATTGCAGCAGAAGTCAGTTCAACTTCTTCAGTCACAGCATCAAGGTTTGCGTTTAGAGTTGCACGCACTTTGGCCCAGTTATTTTGATCATTGTTCAGATCATTTACAGAGTCTGAGCCGGCGAGGGCTGTACCCATGCTCAGGCAAGAAGCGCTGATGAGGGCGATTGATGTTAAAGTTGCTTTTTTCATGGTGGTCTCCTTTCGGTGGTTGAAACCTGGTTAGGTTGGGTAGTGACCGGTCATCTTGTCAGGGCAGACCGGCGCAGCGCCAGAGATCCGCCTGGCTGACGCTGATAAGGTTGAGTTAAAACCGATGTGTTCGCTGATATTGAGCTGCAATTGCCTTCGACCAGCGAACAGATCGAGTAGGCGGAATTCTGGTTCAAGGGACCAATGCGCAGGATATACAGGTCCTGCTGAGCGTCCCGGACTGGAGTTCTGATAACTTCAAACTCTGCGTTGCCAAGTTGCTGTGGGAACTTGCGCACATGGCTCTGCCAAACGCTCAAGGCGAGGTCAGCAGTTTCATAAAAGCCAATCTTGGCGAAGTAGCGATCTGCACCAGTACTGTACACAGAGAAGTTTTTCGCAAGCGTTGCGCGAACAGCTTCCTGCTCAGCAACACCCGTTACTGCAACAGCGGCTTTACTGTTCATGAGAGCAGCACGCTGGTGATAGTTTTCAAAGCGATCTGTGCCGCGTTTCGGAGAAGCGTGATCAAGGGCACGTTCAACTTTGCTGAAGCACTGATGTGGCGGCAGGTTGTAAAGACCAGCCGTAAATTCAAACACGGCTCTATCAATTGTTGCGCGAACCGCAGATTGTACTGGCTCCAGCGCCCGGCGACCTGTGCCGACATCAATCAGAACGCTGCCGATAAAGTCGAATACGCCAGCTTCTTTTTCGTAACCGACAAGCTGTTTCTTGAAAGAGCGTACAGCCAGCACTTCACTGGAGCGCGCGTCTACAAGGCGTAAATCTATGCCTACGTCAAAGACCTGGTAGTTTTGCCCAAGCGCCAAGGCTCCTGAGGAGGATGAAGAGCCACCGACGAAGAAGTCCGTCGCGCCTGACTGAATATTCGGATTAAACTCAGTGATGCCACCAACGATATAAAGGTCGGCTCCTTGAAGCTGGCCCTGTTGGACAGTCCGCAGTGTCTGTTCGGAGTCGCGGATCAGGCCCGCATTGGCGTAATCCAGTTCGACCTGCAGAACACCAAGGTCAAAGCGTTCAACAAGACGCATGCCGGCATCGCTGACAGCTGTCATGGCCATCAGTGTTGCGCCTTGTGTGATGCGACGCCCGTTAAAGGCATCATTAGCACCGGTCAGGTCGGAGATATGTCCGACAGCAATGCGTGGAGCTGGAAAGGACTGCTGTGCAGCATGATCCGCGACACAACGCAGAGCAGACGTATAGTCTGTCTTGCTGATCGTGGAGTCCGGTCCCTTTACAGGGAGGACATGCTGGTCAAATCCACTTGTGCTACATCCTTGAAGAACGAGCAGTGCGGCAGCGGCTGCAGCAACTTTCTTGAAGCCGGAAGCTTCTCTCGTTTTGCGGCTACGTACCTTGGTAGAAGGGTGATGTGCCGAAGGGCGGGCAACCAGACTGAACATTTCAATTCCCTCATTACGTGTTTGAGCAATGAGGGGTACAATTTGCGTGCCATTAACTTTTGCGACCGTTTCTTCGTTAAAACCGAGTAAAATAAGCCTTTTGATACCGTAAAACGTGTCTCACTGTGGGGCGTTGTGTCCCACATGATCCGTTTGAAGACATTCCTGTGTCACATTCAGGTACATCTGTGCCGACAGGAAACAGGGGTGTTAAGAATTGTTGCTCAAATACTAACGCGGTTGTGAAAATCCGCTGGCAAAGGAATCAGTTTCTGCACTTTCTCTTCAGAATAGAGGGTATTTAAATGCTATAGAGCTCAGCCATTGATAGCCTCAGCTGCATTTCCTAATAGAAAGTCCTTGCGGTAACTTTGTGAAGTTATCCCCGCAGGCAAAATCAAGCTGTTCCTGTGTCAATCCGGTCGTTGTGCTTGCGTCAACACCGGAGAAGTCTGCGTCGGTAAGATTAGCTTGAGCGAAATCGACACTTCTTAGGGATGCACCCGCGAAAGTTGCCTTTTCAAAATTTGCCTTCGTAAAGTCTGTATCTGAGATTGTCGCGCCAGAAAAATCAGCGCTGTGGAACACGCTACGATCACCATAGCTTTGTGTGATGGTTGCTTTGCGGAATGTCGCCCCGGTAAACTGACCGCCAGAGAAGAGTGTCACAGTCATGTCGCTTTCTTCAAACATGGCGCCCTGTGCCATCAACCCTGTCAGATCACCATCGCTGAACGAGGCTCCTGAGAAATCTGCGCCGCGGGCAGATGCTGCCGTCAAAATAGCTTGATCGAATATTGCGCCGGTTGCCGTCACACTATCAAGAGAGGCCTTGCTTAAATATGCCCTGGTAAAATCCGCACGAATGAGAGTGGAGCGAGTGAGCGTTGCCTGCGATAACATTCGGGACGTAAAGTCGTCGCCGGAAAAATCCTGGCCCACAGCAACGAAGGCATCGTTTGCAAGAGCCTGTTTATTGTGTCCTGTCAGCTGCAACTCCTCACCAACACGTTTAAGGCCATAGCGAAGACGCGACCCAACTGTATCGTCACCCGTGCTCACGACACTGCTGACGGTATGAAGGATATCATTCGCTGCTGCTCTGACAGGCGCAGGCAGGTTTTGCTGCTGCTCATACGTGGCATTGGAATAGAGATATGCAAACAGGACGAGAAATACAGTCACGACCAGCGCTACAACACGAACCATCACGCTTCTCCTGGTGCCAGCCTCAGCACACTTTTCCCCGCGCAGCCTGACAAGCCTGCCCTAAAAGATTTAAGGGCAGGCTTTGATAACTGTTAAGGTTTCGGAGAGGGCGTTAGTGTTCTGTTTACGAACAGCCTGTGCTGGCCCCGCAGCTTTCGCACTTCAAGCAGGTGCCGGACCGGACCAGCGTAAACTGACCGCAGTCCGGACAGGCATCACCTTCATATCCCTTGATGAGGGCTTCCTCGCGCTCCCCTTTAGGGGCGACGAACTTGCCTGCGGGAATGCCAGTGGAGGGCGAAGCAAGGCGCGTGTTCTGCGGCGTACCATCACTATCATTTGTACCGGTGGCGATACTCTCATTCGCTGGCGCGAACTTTTCCCGCAGGCGGTCAAATTCGCCGCCACGCAAGACGACCAGATTATCCATGGTAGAAGAGCGTGAGAAGCCCTTGGAGATAAGGCGTGAGGCTTCTTCCTGTACCTTCTCCTCATTCACGCCACGGCCAAGCTCGTCGAAACTTTCCTGCCCGCCTGTATGCGCAAGGTCTTCCCGGCCAAGATAGGAAATAGCCAGTTCCCGGAAGATATAGTCAAGAATGGAATTCGCGTTCTTGATCTTGTCGTTCCCTTGCACCGGTCCAGCTGGTTCAAAGCGTGTGAACAGATAGGCATCTACATATTCTTCCAGCGGCACGCCGTATTGTAAGCCAAGCGAGATGGCGATGGCGAAGTTGTTCATCAGGGATCGGAACGCGGCCCCTTCCTTATGCATATCGAGGAAGATCTCGCCCAGCTCGCCATTATCGAATTCGCCTGTATGCAGATAGACCTTGTGGCCACCAACGATAGCTTTCTGGATATAGCCCTTGCGCCGATCTGGCAGACGCTTGCGACCTGGTGCGCGCTCGATCACACGCTCTACAACCCGCTCTGTAAAGATGCGTGCTTTTTCTGCCGACGGCGCATCTTCAAGATCATCCTCCAGGTCGCTTTCTGCAAGCAGGGCGCTGGTAAGGGGTTGAGACAGTTTCGAGCCGTCACGATAGAGCGCAATCGACTTGAGCCCCTTGGCCCAGGCGTTGCGGTACACCCTCGAACAGTCGTCAACGGTTGCCGGGCTCGGGAGGTTAACTGTCTTGGAAATCGCGCCCGAGATAAAGGGCTGGGCAGCAGCCATCATATCGATATGCGCACTGACGGGTAGGGCACGCGTGCCGATGCGCCCGCACGGTGTGGCACAGTCAAAGACAGCGAGATGCTCCTCTTTCAGGTGCGGCGCGCCCTCAACGGTCATCGTACCACAGCAATAAAGATTGGCCTTGTGGATGTCTTCGTCGTCAAAACCGAGGTCGCGTAATATGCGGTAGCCGGATTGTGCCATCTGCTCATCGGTGAAACCAAGCGTACCGCGCATAAAGCCTTCACCGAGTGTAGGGACATTGAAAATGTAAGTGAGATCAAAGGCCGAGCGTAAGGCTTTTTCTATGGCTTCAATCTGGACGTCGCAAAACCCTTCGCCGCGCAGGGCATCATGATCAATACCGGGTGCATCGCGTAAAGTGCCACGGCCCGTTGCATAATTGGTAATGTCGGAAATCTGGCCGTCCGTGTAGCCCAGTTTCTTCAAAGCGAGCGGGACCGCCCGGTTGATAATCTTCAGGTGGCCGCCGCCAGCGAGCTTCTTGAATTTGACCAACGCGAAATCCGGCTCAATGCCGGTCGTGTCGCAATCCATGATGAGGCCAATGGTGCCTGTTGGGGCAACGACGGAAACCTGTGCATTGCGATAACCATGTTCCTCGCCGAGCTGGATAGCCTGATGCCAGATATCAGCTGCCGTCAGGGATAGCCCCTTGAAGGCGTCACTTTCTGCCAGAACCTGTGGCCTGTTGGTCAGGCCCTCGAAATTGTAGACAGCACCGGCCGCCGCAGCGTGATTGCGGATCACCCGCAGCATGTCACCTGCATTATCCGTATAGGCGGGGAACGGGCCAAGGTCTGCCGCCATCTCCGCTGAGGTGCGATAGGCCACAGCACTCATCAGGGCACTGATGGCACCGGCGACAGTGCGCCCCTCATCAGAGTTGTACCCAAGGCCGCAGCGCATCAGCAATCCGCCGAGATTGGCATAGCCGAGGCCGAGCGTGCGATAGGCGTGCGACAATCTGGCAATCTCATGGCTCGGGTAAGCGGCCATCATCACAGAGATTTCCAGCGTCAGCGTCCACAGGCGGCAGGCATGTTCAAAGCCAGGCGCGTTAAACGTGCCATCTTCACTCAGGAACTTCACCAGATTGAGCGAGGCAAGATTGCAGGCCGTATTGTCGAGGAACATGTACTCGGAACAGGGGTTAGAGCCCCGGATATCACCATCTGCCGGGCAGGTGTGCCATTCATTGATGGTATCGTGGAACTGCAGTCCAGGGTCAGCGCTGAGCCACGCTGCTTCACTGATCTTGCGCCACAACTCACGCGCGGGGAGAGACTTATGGACGCTACCATCAGTACGGCGCGTCAAATTCCAGTCGCTGTCAGCTTCAACCGCTTTCAGGAAGTCATTACTGATGCGGATGGAGTTGTTGGCATTCTGACCGGACACGGACCGATATCCCTCGCCGTCCCAGTCCGTGCTGAAAGAATCCAGTACTACATCGGCATAACCTTGCGATGACCACTGGATTGTCCGTTTCAGCAGGGTCTCTGGCACACCATCGCGCCGGGCTGTCTTGATGGCGGTTGCGAGTTCTGTGTTCAGTTTTGGATCGAATGGATCTTCCGGCTCTGTCAGCTTTGTCGCAGCAATGACAGCGTCCAGATGCTTCTGGACCTGGCGGGAGCCAACCACGAGAGCTGCAACTTTCTGTTCTTCTTTCGCCTTCCAGTCGATGAATTCTTCCACATCCGGATGGTCGATATCGACAATAACCATCTTGGCGGCCCGGCGCGTGACACCGCCAGATTTAATCGCCCCGGCAGCCGCATCGCCGACCCTCAGGAAACTCAGCAGACCTGAAGAAAAACCTCCACCGGACAAAGGCTCACCAGCACCGCGTATATTGGAAAAATTCGTGCCGGAGCCGGAGCCAAACTTGAACAGTCTTGCTTCACGGCGCCAGAGATCCATGATCCCGCCCTCTGTGACCAGATCATCGTCTACTGACTGGATAAAGCAGGCATGGGGCTGAGGGCGCTCATAGGCTGTTGTAGCAAGTGCAACATCGCCGGTTTTGTGATCCGCATAGAAATGACCTTGGGCCGGGCCATCAATGCCATAAGCCCAATGCAGGCCGGTGTTGAACCATTGCGGGCTGTTCGGCGCGGCAATCTGGTTGGCCAGCATGAAGCGCATTTCATCATAATAGGCGCGGGCATCATCTTCGTCAGAGAAGTAGCCGCCTTTCCAGCCCCACCATGTCCATGCACCCGCCATGCGGTCAAACACAGCAGTGGCGTCACGCTCACCGGTATAACGCTCATCCTCCGGCAATTTGGCGAGTGCGTTTTCATTAGCGACATGCCGGGCGAGAAAGCCAGGGATCCCTTTTTCGTCTACCGGTTTCAGTTTTGCCGGCACACCAGCCTTGCGTAGGTACTTTTGTGCCAGAATATCGACCGCTGTTTGCGACCAGTCTTCGGGCACGGTCAGGCCGTCGATCCGGGAGGAGGCGCTGCCGTCTATAGAGTACAGCTCGCTGGACGCGTCGCGGAAGACCATGTCGCCATAAGCGCCTGTTTCCGGTGTCGTAAAAAAGCGGTCAATTTTCATGTTCCGGCCCGTTATGTTCTGGCCGCGATGTCGTGTGCAGCCTGTGATATCCTACCATATATGGTGATGATGTCGGTTTTATTCAGGTGTTCGCCAGAATAGAAAAGCTTTTTCCGAACAATGATTCTGCCAGAAGTAAATAGCTGAATTTCAACAAGACCCGGATTGCGAACCTGATTAAAACTGGACGCATTGCCCATAGCGGGCCATATTCCGGCCCAAACTCCAGAGTAGAAAGCCGTAAAGGCAAGACATTATGATTAAGAGACTATTCGCCTGGTGGGACACTGCCACGCTTGGCACATCATGGACCCTCTTTCGCAAGGGCGCAAAGGAAGTAGGCCAGGATGAGCAAGGCAACCGCTATTTTGAAGAGGCTGGTAAGCCTAGTTTTCCAGATGGCCGTCGTCGTCGCTGGGTGACTTATCATGGTGTTGCTGAGCCGAGCCGGGTGCCATCTGACTGGCATGGTTGGCTGCACCACACCTTTGACGAGCCACCAACAACGGCACCGTTGAGTCGCCAGAAATTTGAGAAGGATCACTTGCCGAACATGACGGGTACATCGCTCGCCTATCATCCTAAAGGCAGCCTTTATCACAATAATGCCGACGGCAAGACTGGTGTTGGCAGTGACTATGAGGCATGGTCACCCGAGGAATCGTAAGGTCTGAACGCATGAAGTCTCGGCATCACTTTATCCTTTTGGCTTTGCCCGCATTGGCGGGAACCGCCTCTATGGCTCTTGCCCAGACAAACGATGGTTTTTCCACACAACAAAACACTGCCGGTTGGGCCGATACTCAGGAAGCAGCTCCTGCGCCGCCGCAGCCAGAGAGGGTGGATAGAGCGCCGGGACCGATCATGCGTGGTGATCAGGCATTCGGCTGGCAGTTCTCTGTCAATCCAAGAGATGTTGACGACCCATCCCAGTTAAGTGAACTGGAGCGTCTGTCTGTTTCTGCTTCAGGCCTGAAATACGGCAGTGGTCTTTATGATGCGAAATCAGACAATCCGCTGATCCCTGTCTCGGTTACCTTAAGGGCACTGGACAAGATTACGGCGAAATACTCTGATTTAACGATAGAAATTGACGAAACTTCACGCTTTGGCGAACTCGCAATTACGCCCCGCACTTGCGACAAGCGCCCGCCGGAGGAGTTTCCGGAGACAACAGCTTTC
>JALEGM010000298.1 GCA_022763145.1 Aquisalinus sp.
AGGCGCTACCCTTACAGGAATATGGAACAATAATCATGAAAACTTTCAATGCCAAACCGGCGGACATTGAGAAGAAATGGGTTGTGATTGATGCAGAGGGCCTTGTGGTTGGTCGTCTGGCCTCTGTAATCGCGACGCGCCTTCGCGGCAAACATCTGCCGATCTATACGCCCAATGTTGACTGCGGCGATAACGTCATCGTCGTGAATGCCGATAAGGTTGTCTTCACAGGCCGCAAACGTACAGACAAAAAATATTATTGGCACACGGGATACCCAGGCGGCATCAAGGAGCGCACAGCAGACAAGGTTCTGGATGGTCGTTTCCCAGAGCGCGTTTTGACCAAAGCAGTTCAGCGCATGTTGCCGAAAGAAAGTCCGCTGGCACGCAAGCAACTTTCTAACCTGAAAGTCTACGCCGGCAGCGAACACCCACATGAAGCGCAAAATCCGGAAAAACTGGATGTTGCAGCTATGAACTCCAAAAATACACCGCGCGGTTAAGGAAGCTAGAGAATGAGTGAAACAACAACACTTGAAGACCTGAAAGACGCTGTAAGCGCAGAAGGCCTTGATTTGCCGGTTCAGGAAGAAGTCGTTCTGGCCGAGCCAAAAATCGATGATCTCGGTCGGTCTTACGCAACAGGGAAACGTAAAACAGCTGTTGCACGTGTCTGGATCAAGCCTGGCTCCGGCAAGATCACCGTGAACAAGAAAGATTACAGCGAATACTTTGGTCGTCCGGTACTGCAGATGATTATCCAGCAGCCCCTGGTTGCTGCAGATCGCAAGGATCAGTTTGACGTGGTTTGTACTGTCAAAGGTTCAGGCCCATCAGGGCAAGCTGGTGCTGTGCGTCACGGGATTTCCAAAGCTCTTACCTATTACGAACCTGCATTGCGCGGTGTTCTGAAGCAGGGCGGATTCCTCACGCGCGACTCACGGGTCGTAGAGCGGAAAAAATACGGCAAGGCAAAAGCACGCCGTAGCTTCCAGTTCTCTAAGCGTTAATTCCAAATTCATTCAATACAAAAAGCCCCGCTTCTGCGGGGCTTTTTTATTTTTACGTTTAGTCTGACTTAACGAGAACATAAGACCCTGGCGCATCCTCAATGGGTGCCAGAGCACCATCACCTGGATGCCTAGCAGGAACTTTCTTTCCTGTACCAACCTTGTTGAGCCATTGCTGCCAATAAGGCCACCAGGAATAGTCGTGCTTATCAGCAACGCCCATCCAGCCTTCAATGGTGTCCGGTAAAGTTTCATTCGTACGGTAATGATACTTCTTCTTGCTTGGGTGATTAATAACGCCTGCAATATGCCCTGAACCGGCAAGCATGAATGTTACCGGCCCACCATAAAGCTGTGCACTGCGGTAGATAGATCTAAACGGTGCTATGTGATCTTTTTCACCAGACTGCATGAAAACCGGAATCTTTACTTTCTTGAGGTCGATTTTGATATCATCAATGACAAGCTCGTTTTTGGTGAGCCTGTTGTGCTGATAAAACTCACGCAGGTAGAACAGATAAACATCTTTCGGCATGTCTGTTGCGTCAGAATTCCAGTATAAGAGGTCGAAGCGTTTTGCCTCCTTGCCCAGTAAGTAATTATCAACGTATACAGACCATATCAGATCCACGGGCCGTAACATATTGAATGTCCGACTCATGGATGAGGCTTCGAAAATACCTCCTGCTGCATCAATCTGCTTTTCGATGTTCTTGATCTGCTCGTCGTCAACAAAAAGCAGGAGATCACCAGCTTCTTCAAAATCCATTTGAGCTGTGAAGAAGGTTGCAGATTTAATTCGGCCATCGCCCTTTTCTGCCATGTGACCGAGGGCGACAGACAGCAAGGTACCACCGATGCAGTAGCCGATTGTATCAACACCATTTACGCCGGTTGCTTGCTCAACGGCATCTACGGCAGCATAAATTCCCTCGAACATATAATCTTCAAAAGTTTTATGAGCGAGTTCTTTTCCGGGATTAACCCACGACACGACAAATACGGTTTTACCCTGTTCCGTCAGCCAACTGATCAAGGAATTCTCTGGCTGGAGATCGAGGATGTAAAACTTGTTGATCCAAGGTGGGAAAATCAGAAGAGGGCGCTCATCCACTTCCGCGGTTGCCGGGGCGTATTGAATGAGCTGTATCAGGTCATTCTGGTAGACAACTTTACCCGGCGTGGTGGCGATGTTCTTACCGACCTTGAAGAAATCAAGGTCGGCCTGCTTCATTTCAAGCTCACCTTCACCACGCTCCATATCTTCCAGGAGGTTTTTATAACCGCGCAGAAAATTTTCTCCCTTCGACTTTAGCGCCTCTTCAATGACCTCCGGATTAGTAGTGGGGAAGTTCGTGGGGGCGATCGCAGCGAGAAACTGCTCTGTGTAGAAAAGTGCCTTACGCCGTTTGTGCTCATCAATGTCTGGAGCTTCCTCAACCATATTACGAGCGTGCTGGCTCATGATAAGATAGGATTGTTTTATAAAATCCAGCGCGTGGTTCTCCTGCCATGCAGGATGCGAAAAACGTCTGTCAGTCACGTCAGGTTTCACTGCAGGATCAGTCTCCTGACCAAGGACTTTTTTGCTCATGGAGTCAGCCAGGCGTGCATAATCCTCCCACATCTTGAACTGGCTGCGCATCAGGTTCTGGGGATTTGTGAATATGCTCTGATACACACCCATCATTGTATCAGTGACATTCAACGGATCCTGACTCGGATCCTGTACTGCGGCAGGTTTTTTAGCTTGCTTGTCGACGATGTCAGTCAGTATTTCCTGATTATATCCACTGACATCTTTAATATACTCCGTCAACGCACCAACATCTTCCCAAACCGACCTTTTGGCCGTCTCATTTCGCGCAATTTTCTCATTAACAGACTGAGCTTTACTGGCGGGCGCGGACTTCTTTGACTGCGCCGTTTTCGTACTGGTTGTCTTACGAACAGCCTTCTTGGCCGGAGCGCGTTTTCGAGTAACTTTTTTTGCCGCTGGAGATGCTTTCTTCGCAGTAGCGCGTTTCTTCGTTGTTTTGCGACGAGGGTTCACCTCAGCATTTTCCTTACTATTGGTGCTGTTCGTATCGGCCATCTTCAAGCTCTTGTCTTTTTCAGTTGTCTGCGTCGCTTAAACCATCCTACAAAAGGATAAGTCGGAAGTGAGATATTATGCGCATACTTTGTGTATTACTGCTGGTACTGACTGGTACTGTTGCATGCCAGAACGGGTCGTCTGGTAGCGCTACTGTTGTGCAATCTGAGGCGCGAGTTATCAACCCGGAAATTACCCGTCGCATCGACGAAAAGCGCGAAGAAGCCTCTGATCAAAGCTTCCCTAGACTGTCAGAGATACCGACCGAGCTGCCTGATAAATACGAACAGACTGTCATTAACAAATATCAGAATCAGCTGTTGCGGGAGGGGCAGTCGCTCTCTGAGATGATTTCGAGCGCTCAAAGTGAGGCAGACATCATTAGAACTGAAAGTATAGCCTTGTGGATAGACGGCCGGCGCCAGGAAATGACGCTGGAAGAAGCGGCCAACCGGCTCGTTCAGCAGTTAGAGAATGACAAGGCCAAGGCGAAAGCATTGAGGGCAGGTGGCATTCCCCGTCTTGGTGGTTTACCTCCTAAAGATCAGCGTTAGAAGCAGTAGCTGAAGTAGCGAAGGCAAGAGTCTCTTCTCGCGCCAGACCATCCTGATAAAAGGAAATGAAGACATGAAAGAGGTAAAGGTCGGAGTTGCTGGCCTTGGGGTCGTCG
>JALEGM010000299.1 GCA_022763145.1 Aquisalinus sp.
CCCCTTTTACCCATTACCCAAACTGTTGTTTCCCGACAGTGCCCTTATGTAAACATCCAAAGTGGCATCTGTCATCTTTTCAATGGAAAATCTTGTTACCGCGTTGCGGCGTGCTGCTTGGCCCATCTCATCCCGACTTTCAGCTGTAAGGTCGGCAAATTCTGAAATGGCGCTGGCCAAGGCCTCTGCGTCTCCCGGTGGGACGAGATAGCCTGTTTTTTCATGCAGGACCGTTTCGCGTGCGCCGCCGTGATCGGTCGCAATGACAGGGCAGCTCATCGCTTGTGCTTCAATAGCAACGCGCCCGAATGCTTCTGGCCGGGTTGAGGCGGAAATAACAATATCAGCCCAAGCATATGCAGCTGGCATATCAGTGCAGTCTCCGGGGATAGTCACCATATGTTCCACGTCAGCGTCCTTGATGGCGGTGCGCAGTTCGGCCAGATATCCGCTGCGCCCTTGATCGCTCCCTGCCAGCACAATCCGGACTGGCAAAGCCTGACGGGTGATACGCAAGATTTGCGCCGCTTTGATGAGAACTTCCTGTCCTTTCCAGGCGGTGAGGCGTCCGGGCAGCAGTATTTTCAAGGCATCGCGCCCCTCCCACTTGTTTTCCAGTACCTGAATGCGCTCTTCGGTTACGCTTTTCGGGTCAAACCGGCGCAGGTCTGCTCCCCGGTGAATTGTAATGAGGCGTTCGGGGGTATCGAGTGGATCGGGGCTGTGCTCGTGTAAGACATGAGCTCGAGTGAAATCGGAATTCGCAATGATATAGTCACCGCGTGCCATGATCGAATTGTAGCGACGCTTCAGAGAACCTTTGGCACGGTAGACGCCGTGATATGTCGTGATGAAGGGCAGATTTAAGTTTTGGGAAGCCTTCCATGCACTCCAGGCGGGCGCGCGCGATCTGGCGTGTATTAAATCCGCGCTGGTTTCGCGGGCGAGTTTTGTCAGGCGTCCCGCGTTGAGGTACATCGTGATCGGGTTCTTGGATGCGACGGGCAAAGTTACATGCCTTGCCCCTAACTCTTCCAGTGCGCTGACCAGTGGTCCACCCTGAGAGGCCACTATGGCTTTACCGCCAGCATTGATGATGGCTTCTGCGACTTCCAGTGTTGTACGTTCAGCACCACCCGTTTCCAGCTCGGGGATCACCTGTAATATGGTTGCCTCAAGGCGCTTGCTCATCACAATTTCACCACTTGTCCCCCTCTCTCAATATGGGCTGTTGAGCAGCAAGACAAGCCGTGTCACATCCTCTGTATGAACAATAACCCCATCAACAGGATTTATTTTGTCTGGAACGCCGAGAAAAGCCTGAAAGGCGCTGTGCTTGGCATGATAGAAGTGATGCGGGGCATAGATTCCTGCTCGTTGTGTGACATCACCTATAATGGCCTGACGCCCAAGCCCGAGTGGATTAACTATAAGGCGCAACTTACCAATCTTCATGAACTGGAGATTGTTGAATATTACCGCAACAAGTTGCCTGAAAGGCTTTCGGATTTTATCCGTGGCAACTTCCCGGTCATTGTCGGGGAACGCGCAGATGGTACGTTGCTGAGACTTTTGTCGCCGTCTGCGATTGACGAGTGTGCAGGTGATCTCGGACAATTCATGGATATTCTAGATGCTGAGCTTGAATATCAGGCAACGGACTAATAATGGATGAATGATGACTGACAGTCCCCAGTTTTTGAAGCGCTCTGGAAAAACGGATATCGCCTATCACCAGATTGAGGGTGAAGGGACCGGGGTCATCTGGCTGGGGGGCTATGCCTCTGATATGGCTGGTACAAAGGCCGAGTATCTGAGTACATGGTCACGCTCGATGGGGCGTCCATATCTACGCTTTGACTATAGTGGACATGGCCAGAGCGGAGGTAACTTCGAAGATGGGTGTATCTCCGAATGGGCAGACGATGCACTGGCAGTGCTCGATCAGCTTACACAAGGCCCTCAGGTTCTGGTTGGTTCTTCAATGGGCGGCTGGATCGCCTGCTTGCTGGCGCGCCAAAGACCTGAGAGATTGGCTGGCCTGGTTCTCATTGCGCCCGCCCCTGACTTTACATCCGAACTGATGTGGCCCTCCTGGGATAAGACTACGCAGGACAAGCTCATGACAGAGGGGAAAGTAGAGTTCCCATCAGAATATGATGACAGCGTGATGGTCTATACACGCAAGCTCTATGAGGATGGCAGAACTGTTTCGGTTTTTTTCGAGCCTTTAGTTGTTAATGTCCCGGTGCGGATATTGCAGGGTATGAATGATGCAAGTGTGCCATGGCAACATGCTGCGCGCCTCGCAGAGCATATTGAGGCTGACGATGTGGTCATGACCATGGTCAAGGGGGCAGACCATCGTATGTCAAGTGAGGATGATTTGGCGCGTTTGGGGGAAGTGCTGGAGTGCTTCTGATGATCTTATGTGCTGACGTTACCCTAAACTGGCCACATATTGTTGAAGTTTTGCCATGGCGGGCATGGCATTTTCCCGCAAACGCTTCAGGATTGCAATTTTATCCGTATCGTCCTCTTTTACGTCCTGTACCAGTTGCGTGAAGCCGTCGAGGCGATTGTCATAGAGCCAGGCACGGATTTCCGGGTCGCGTGACCAGTTATACTGGTTCATCATGAAAAGCGTCTGCATCTTTAACCAGTCAGTGTCGTGGTTAGGTAAGGGGACAACGTTGCAGATGCTGTTTTTCTTTTCCTCATTATCGCCATAGGTGGCTTCCACGTGCGCAATGAAAGCTGCGCTAAAAACTGGCTGGTAGGGCCGCACTGTCTGGGGTACAATGAGATCATCCTGAAAGATCGCGCAGGTTTCTTCATTTTCGATGGCGCGGGCTGAGCAATCGATGTGCAGATGGTTGATGCTCGTGGGAACTTCACCCTCTTCCAGAACCAGCTTATCAGCCTCCAGCTTCTGCAGTCGGCCCATACGGATGATATTCTTGATCTTGCGCAGTTCCTCAAGTTCCAGCTGGCTGATAGTTGCGCCGTGGAACATTTTAGGACGCACGGCCTGGTCAATGCGTAGCAGGACACCAGCCTCCTCAAGTCGGTCAAACATATCTTCGATGGAGGCTGAAGCGGCGATTGCTGCCATTTGATTTGCCTGCGCGCCCAGCGAGTACTCAAAAAATTCTGGTGCTGTCTGGGTGTTGCGTCGATCAAGTAACCAGCCGTCGCGTGGCATGATCCAGCGAATTTTGTCCGGGTCAACACGATTCTCCAGAAGCCAGAGGCAGGTATCAATACCTGTCTTGCCACCACCAATTACGACATAGCCTTCAGGCTGTCGCTCAAGCTGACCCAGATCATTTGGCGGCATGAACCATGCTTCGTCGGCAATGTCGTATTTTGGCGTATGAGTGGACGGCGTGGAGGTTTTCAACCAGGTAGCATCCACGGTTTTACTTCGGCTCACCTCGTATTGCTCTCCTGTGGTAAGAGATGTGAATTTCCCATCACCATGATATTCGCACATCGGAAAATACTGAACCCGACCGGAGGGAAGGAACGTATGGCGCATGACCTCGTCAAAATAGGCACTCACCTCGGCGCCAGTAGCGAGGTCCGCAAGCCCCTTGTTCAGGCCGGTTTGGTCAATACGCCCCTTGCTCAATTCCTTTGAGCTAACGCCGTAAAAAGTGGAGGGCTGATGGAGTGTCACGAAGGGATAGGCGACGTTCCAGTGACCGCCTGCCTTGTGGTATCTGTCAACCATGATGATATTTGCATCGGTTTCTGACAGCAGCACATCTGCGAAGGCCATGCCCATCGCGCCGGTGCCAATAATAAGATAATCAGTTTCAAGCTGCTGTGGCATGGTGCGCCTCCCATTATGTCACGAGAGGATGGGGGTAAATTTTTTAGCGTTCAAGCGTCAAACACATAAGGCGTTCTGCAAAACTCACATTCGACACGTATCTGGCCATCCTCAGTCATCTCTTCGCGTTCTTCGTCTGTAAACTGATCGAGGACGCGCTGAACTTTCCCCCGGTTACAGGTGCAGCCGAAATTAACAGGTAGTGGATCAAACGCGCGTACCCCATTTTCATGATATAGGCGGTAAAGTAGATCCTGGGCTCCCAGCATGGGGTCCAGCAATTCATCCGGGCTGGCAGTGTGAAGCAGAGCTGCCGCATTATTCCAGGTTTCTTCATCATCTTCGCGCATCAGTTCGGCTTCACCGCGTTCCCGGCTCCCCCCTTCACCCGGCATGAACTGCACCATGATGCCACCAGCGCGCCATTGAGAAACCTCTCCCGGTGCTGAGAGGCGGCCGACAGCGAGCTTGATCGCCGTTGGAATTTGCTCTGATTGCTTGAAGTAATTGACCGTTGCGACTTCCAGTGTCGGTCCTTCCAGAGGGGTTACACCCTGATAGCGCTCCATGTCTGGGCCCTGGTCTATAGTCATCACCATATGGCCTTTGGCGAGTAGGTAATGCAGCTCCGGCCCACGCGCTTTCTGGATAATGTCAAGCTTTTCCTGTTTGAAGCTGGCCGTTGCGCGCAGGTTTCCGCCTGCAGTGTAGTCTGCAACGATCATGGAGACGGGTCCGTCGCCTTGTGCCTGGAAGATCAGCTTGCCATCAAATTTGAGAGAGGCGCCCAGCATGGAAACAAGTGCTGATGCTTCACCAAGCAGCATTGATAATGGGTCCGGGAATCCGTGACGCGTCAGAATCTCGTCTACGACGCTGCCCAGACGTACAGTTTTGCCGCGTACGGATGTGTTGCCAACCTGAAAAGGAAGGATAAAATTATCGCTAAGCGTGGGGATAGTGTCTGACATCAGGCTTTCAGCTTGTAACCGGTTTTGAAGAGATAGTAGGTGATGCCGCCAGTCACGATATTCAAGGCCAGTATGACAGCAGCCCCAGTCAGGGGAGACGCATCCGATACGCCAATAAAGCCATAGCGAAAACCGTCAATGAGATAAAAAACCGGGTTTATCTGGCTGAACAGTAGCACGAAGTCCGGCAACCAGGCCGACCGCATTGAATAGAAAGTGCCAGATAAAAATGTGAGCGGCGTAATTACGAAGTTGGTAATGAGGGCCAGTTGGTCAAATTTTTCTGCCCACATACCGGCAATTGCCCCAATCATTCCC
>JALEGM010000300.1 GCA_022763145.1 Aquisalinus sp.
GCCTTGTCGTCTTCCAGCTGCTTCAGGACCATGTCCTTGAGTTTTGCAGCATTTTTTCTGGCCGTCAGGTCATCATACGTACCGGCTATGTCTGACCCTTTTGCAACGTGCCCGTCAGGGAGCGTTGCGTCACTGGACTGAGAATTCAGCGCCATCCTCCATATACAACACGGTCACAACCCGACCGCATCTGACAGATAGCACTTTTTGCAGCAAATGTGAATGTCTGGCGGGCCTGTAGAGTCTCAGGTGCAATTTGAAGGGTTCTTGTTGATCCTTGCGCGACAGCCTGTGCGGTAAAAGGGAAGTCTGATTCAGATTGCGCTTAAGTCTCTGAAGTCAGTTTCGAAGTCTCGAAATGACAGTCTCCAGCGCCATAACAAGATTTGCGTTTTTTGCAGGATCAGACGCATCTGGATGCGGTGAGGTAAATTGCCCACTGTCATTATCATAGTATCGACCGGACGCATTCGCGAATGCGTCACCGAGCGCCGCTTTGTATAAAATATCAGCGCCAATGCTAAGGTCATTTCCAGCCGTGCCATATGCTTCTTTTACCATCTTGCTACCAAGGAAGGAGGCGGGGTTTACCGCAATAATTGAGGGTCCTTTGCCTGAAGACTTAGCCGCTATGTGTGCCGACCACATGGTGATAGCCAATTTACTTTGTGCGTATGCATCGCTATCTGATAGCGTATGCTCTCCGGCCAAAGCTCCGAAGTCTACAGGGGCCTGAGCTGCAGAAGATAAATTCACGATACGTCCGTTTTCCGGGATATGTCTTAGCAATTTTTGAGTCAGTAAATACGGGGCAATGGTATTGACGATAAAACGTATATCGTATCCTTCATCTGTTGTTGGGTTGGACACCTTAAAAACGCCAGCATTGTTAATCAATACATCAATATTTATATGCTTGCTGGATACAGCCCCTGCCAAAGCCTCAACATCTTCAAGCTTCGACAAATCTGCGCGATATGTCTCTAATTCGCCAGCGCCTTGAACTTTTGAAAGCTGAACCTTCGTGTCAGCAAGTTTCTCTTCACTCCGTCCATGAAGTAACAATGTATGACCTGTTGCGGTCAGCAACTTTGCAGTTTCAAAGCCGATGCCATCTGTGGCTCCAGTGAGTAAAATTGTTTTGGTCATAACAAGTGTCTCGTTGTGCAATTAGGATCAAATTTTTGTGCAGCCGCTAGTTATTGCAATTGGTTATAAGTCAATGACAATTTTACCTGTTGCTTTTCCACTCGCCAGTCGATCATAGGCTTGACCAACCTCAGTCATGGAAAACATAGATGAATCTAACAATGGCGTAAGTGCGCCAGCGTCCGCTATGGACGCCATGTCTGCCAGCATTGCGGCATGATCTTCACGCTTATAGTCGTGCAGCATCTGAATAAGCATAAAGACTACATGAAGCGATAAACCTTTAAAATGCGCGGGGGACAAATCAATTTCCAGCAAAGAAACAGTTGTTGCTACATGAGCGTTCAGCGCTGCAGCAGCAAATGAATTAGATAGGTTGGCTCCACCAACAGAATCGAAAATCACATCGAATCCAACGCCGCTTGTATATGCTGCAACATATTCTTCGACCCTTTGAGTTTTGTAATTAATGGCTGTGGCACCATAATTTTCGACAATGGCACCCTGCTCATCGCTACTAACCGTGGCATAAACATCAGCACCGTAATGCTTCGCGAGTTGCACTGCGATATGGCCGACACCGCCCGTGCCCCCGTGAACGAGAACTTTCTGATCCTTGCCAATACCTGCACGGTGCAACCCTTCATAGGCTGTGATAGCCGCGAGCGGCAGTGCCGCTGCTTGCCGCATTGAAAGGGATTTTGGTTTGTGTGAAATCAGTCGTGCGTCAGCGGGCATGTATTCTGCCAAGGCACCTTGCAGATCAGCGAGCCCACCAGTACAGCCATATACTTGATCGTCTTTGCTATATCCGGTCACGCCATCACCAACGGCTTCGATGGTACCGGAAAAATCCATCCCCAAGACAGCGGGAAGATCAGGCGCAAATGGAAGCTGCGCCTGCCCGAGACTACGGATCATCGTATCAACAGTATTCACGCTCGTCGCAGCAACTTTGATCACAACATGTCCTGGCGCTGCGTCTGGTTTTTCCATTTCAGCTGCATCGAACTTTGCCTCTTCACCGTATTGATTAAGGACCATTGCTTTCATGTGATGTCTCCCAGGTAAGGTTTGCGCTTGTCATCTGGGTCGCGTAATGAAACTCTTGTATACTTTTTACAAGTACGCACATTAAGTGCATATAGGTACATTATGGATACTATGGATCAGTCTGGTTCGGGGAATACGAGGTTTGAGCGTTATGATTGTAGTGATGGTTGTCCGGTAGAGGCTGCACTCGAGCAGATTTCAGGTAAGTGGAAGGGGCTCATCATCTACCATCTCATGGATGAGACGCTTCGATTTAGTGAACTCTCAAGACAGGTTGGGAATGTGACGCAACGCAGTCTTACGAAACAGCTTAGAGAGTTAGAATCTGATGACATCGTATGCCGGAAAGTTTATCCAGTCGTCCCCCCCAAAGTTGAATATAGTCTGACAGAAAAAGGCAAAAGTTTGCGTGATGTCATTCTCGCTCTTGGAGACTGGGGGCTAAAGCATCCTAAAAGAATGTAACAGGGTACAATGTCCAGTTCCTACCAGTGCTGTCGTTATTGAATATTCAGACGGCTGAAAGTAGGGCTTTCCCAGTCATTCTGGGAGCTTTACTGCAAGGCTGCAATTGGCAACAAATTGCTGTTCAACTTCAACTGAGCCACCACCCTGGCCTCTTGGCCAAAGCGAAAATCTAGCGGCTGGTTAACAGGGATTTCCAGTCCTGATTGGCCTGGCGGATCGCCGTGGAGCTCAGCTCATTATAGATATGCGGGAAGTAGATCCAGGCCGGGGCTGACATCCGGGCCAGCTTTTGCGCCGCCCCTTCGGGCTGGCGATACTGGTCCATAGTCTGCGCCGCAGGGGAGCGCAGGCAGGCAGTGGAATGGCCCGGACGGTTGAAGATCGCCAATGGCACATTCGCGGCAATCAGGCGCCAGTCCTGCCATGTATGAAAACCCGACAGATTATCCGCGCCCATCATCCAGACGAAACGGGTGCGCGGGAACCGGCTTTTCAGGGAGCGGATCGTATTGGCGGTATAAGTCAGGCCGTGGCGGGACTCATAATCGCTTATCAGAATGCGCGGGTGATTGGCGCACGCCCTGGCGGCCAGCATCCGGTCCTGAAGGCTGGCATAATCGGCACCCCGCTTTTGCGGGTTGCCGGGTGTCACCAGCCACCAGACGTAATCAAGGTTCATGCGCCGCAACCCCGTCAGCGATATCTGGCGGTGGCCATCATGGGGCGGATTGAAAGACCCGCCCAGAAGACCAACCGTCAGGCCGTCAAACAGGTTGCGCGTTGCCCGCATGTCAGGAA
>JALEGM010000301.1 GCA_022763145.1 Aquisalinus sp.
CGTGGGCAGCCTGCAGATCTTCATCGCTTTTATATTGCGCATGACGCTCGCGATACTCTTTCAGGGAAATTGTTTCTGTTGACGGGTTATGGTTACGCCCCAGTTGCTCCCCTACGTCACCACCATAACCATCACGACCATACTCATAGATGTAATCACCCAGATGGATAACCGCATCGAGATCATCTTTTTTGCCAATTTCACGATAGACATTGAAATAACCGAATGGATAGTTTGAGCAGGACACAACGGCGAACTTGACCGGCGTTTCATCTCCACTGTCCGCCAAGGTACGAGTGCGCCCTATTGCAGATTTTATCTGGCCTGCAGGTGTTTGGACTGCAAACTGATAAAAATACTCCCTGGCAGGCTCCAGACCCACGGCATCAACCTTGACCGTATAATCGCGTTCCGCCGACGTGATAACACTGCCGGAGGCGACGACCTCCTTCATCAGCGCATCGTTACAGATGACCCAATTCACAGGGACTACGCCGGCATCATCCAGGGAACTCACTCGCGTCCACAAAATTACACGATCCGTCAACGGATCACCAGAAGCGACGCCGTGACGGAAAGAAACCTCACCCTGATATGCGGGCGTTATGGTTGCGCTCGTCGCGCAGGCAGTTAGGCCCGCCCCGGCGGCACCTGCCGTTGTTGTTAGAAATCCGCGTCGCGTCAGCCTGGTCATCAACTTCTCCTCTCCCGGATAGCAGTCAAACTGCCTTTACGAAAAGGCGATACCAGAAACATACGCTCAGGGAAACGGCGCACTTTGCGCGCCTGATGTTACTCAATACGTGCTTGAGGTTTGCGTTAGTTACTCAGATCGAGCACGGCTGTTTCCATGCTCATGCTATCCAGAGAAATCAACCCTTGATCGACCAGATAGCCAGAAGCGCCGATAGCTTCCTGACTTGTCATCTCAGCCACAAACTCAGACACGAGGGTATTGTTTTTCTCAGCACCTAGCTTTGTATAGAAGCGTAGAAACCGGGAAAGCGCATAATCGCCCGATGCGATAGTGGATAAATTCGGCGATACTCCATTGATCGTCAGTGAGGTAATAATATCACTGTACGCAGCTACATCTGCATATCCGAGAATACCCACGGCGTCCGGAATGCCAGAGATTGCGGCAATGATCGTATGATTGTTTTCGCCAGCATCAATCCAGGCGCCATCAACGCGCAAGTCATGCACCACCCTGTAAAAATGCTCTTTATCGCGCGCTTTCAGCACCTGAATGCACGTATCCTGTAACGCACCATGCTCCATGGCGAGGGAAAGGAAAGACCCCCTGGTACCAGATGTGGCTGGCGGTCCAAAAACTTGTATGGGTCTTTTTGGCAAAGCCGGATCAATATCATGCCAAGTTTCATTCTTGTTACTAACGAAAACGCAATCTTCGTCAGAGGAGGGCAAGAAAGCAGCCAGCGCTCGATAAATGTGGCTGGTAGTCAGCTTTAAGGGTCTGTTCCCTGCTTTTTCAGCGAGCACAATACCGCTTAAGCCGACCTTATATTCTCTAATTTCATCGGCTAATTGAACCGAGCAAGCTTTCATTTCTTCTTCCGTCATTGCGCGGGACGCAAGGAGAATTGGCGCGAAAGAGATGGTCTCACTACGGCAAAACAGAGATATGCCACCACTCGTGCCAGTTGTGTCGATTACCAGGCGCTGTGCGCCATCCGTATTGACGCGCTCGACAACTGCCTGCCCAAATGGTGTCACTGTTGATGACCCGACGATAATCACTTCGTCACCAGACATGTCCATTGCTACTGCAGATTTGAGTACCGCAGCAGCTGAAATCAAAGAGGTGAAGAGTATACGGATCATATAATACATACTCAAGCCGCCCTTGATGCCTTAATATGGCTGCTCACGCATACCGAAAGCTCATCCTTCGTCACGGGCTTGTGCAGGACTTCTGTTAATCCCGCTTCAATAAGCAGGTCAGCATCCTCAGGTAAAACATGTGCTGTCAGTGCAATTATGGGCATCGCGGCCTGCGTTTCACTTTGCTCACGGATCCGGCAGGTGGCTTCAACACCATCCATAACGGGCATATCAATGTCCATCAGAATGAGGTCAATATCATCATGGGTGTTCATGGCATCAACTGCCTCAGCGCCATTTTCTACCTCAATGATCTCAACATAATCTGACTGAAGAAACGCCCGGGCAATCATACGGTTGGGCATATTGTCATCTGCTACTAGAATTTTCATTTTCTCCGGTGCTCCCCTGTCTTCACTTTCTTCGGCCTCCGGCTGGCCGGATTGATGTACGTTCTGCTCAACAGTCGTTTTTCGCATTGGCATCGTAACAGTCACGCTTTGCCCTTTATCGGACAGTGTGGCGGACATTTCACCGCCTGCCTTATCGATTATCTGGCGACACAGCGCGAGCCCCAGATCATTCGCATCGCCGCGCGCATCCATGACGAGATGCGCGTTGTCATGACCACTGGCTCTGCTCTTGTGAGGCTTATCAATGGCCTTTGAACCAGTACTTTGGACGGATATACGAATTATGTCCTCATCCACCACGCAGGTGTTTTCAACACCCAGGGCAATCTCCACAAATCCAGAGGAAATTGACTTCATGCCGCTACTGATCAAATTGATCATCAACTGACGCAGGCGATAACTGTCCGTTTCATACCAATGATCTTCCGGAACCTCGGTCTGGAAGTTTAAGTCTACACGCCTGTGATCGGCTTCATGGCGTAGCATTTCAACAGAAGTTCTGATCTGCTGGTTGAGCGACACGAAAGATAGGTTAAAGGAAACATCATCGCTATCGAGACGGTTTAACGCCAGTACGTCATTGACAAGATGGTGCAGATGCCGGCTTGCATCCTGAAGATGATCGAGACGGTCGCGCTGTTCCTGGTCAAGTGATGTTTCGCGCAGAAGGTCCGTCATCCCCGTTACCGCATTCAGCGGGGTGCGCATTTCATGACTCATTGTACGGAAGAATTTATCCTTCACATGTTTCGCTTGCAAGGCACTTGCTGCTTCATCTTCGGCACGCTGCCTTGCCTTATCGGCGTCTCGGACACTATCCCGGATCTTGCGGCCCATGGGCTCGAAGATAAAAAGGGCTTCCAGGATAAGCAACGCTACAATGAGAACGATCAATACACCCTGGGTAACCTTGGCCTGCCGCACAGCACTTTCGGACTCATGAACGAGAATTCGAGCGATCACATCATGCGTCTGCGGAATGGAAGTCATTCCCAAAAGGTTGATTTCGCGCAAGGCATCGCCTGATGCGGCATCAGACACCCCCTTCATCATCGACAGGTCGATTGCCTGCTGCGCGAAGCGACGCACCTGTGCATCGAACGGCTCTTGATCATTAAACATGATCATTCCGATCGGCGACAGCTTTTGTCTGTGCCCTCGCACCAGATAAGGCTTCACCAAGGCTTCATGGTCCTGCAGCATCTGTTGCGCAGACGTGCGCAGCTGGCCCCGGATAACCGCCCGGTCATTTTCGGTCGGACTGGTCATCATGGCATTGGCCAGAAAAGCAATGCGCTGGCTGGTCGCTTTTTGCGTTGCAGCAAGATTAACCAGACGAGACTGCCCAGATTGCCAGCTTTCATGCCCCAAAAGGGTAAATAGTGATGTGAAAGCCAGGGCAGCGATCAGCAACATGCCGGTGAGATAACGCCCTCTAAATAGGCTGCGGATATTTTCAGCTTTTGTTGTCACCAGCGCTTGTTCCAGAACAATAAATATTGTCCTCCCCTTGCAGCTGATTAAACAGCATAGAGTTTAATGGCGGTTTAACCAGAAGTTGCAGAGAGCCGGATTCTCGCCGTGAAATCAGTGTTATTGAATACAGCGCAAGATAACAGTAAGCTGGTGATATGGCTCAGAATATCATCGTTGAAAAACTTGTCGCTTCCGGGATCAAGCCAACGCGTATACGTGTTGCGCTGGCAACATTGTTACTGTCCGGTAAAGACCAGCACGTAACGGCGGATAGTGTCGTTTCCATCGCGCGGCAAAAAGGCATCAGAACATCTGTTGCGTCAGTCTATAACACCTTGAACCAATTTGCTGACTGTGGACTACTCAAGCGTATAATTGTGGACCAGGGGCCAGTATTTTTCGACACGAATACTGATAATCATTATCATGTCTATTATGAAGACAGTGGCAAACTGACTGACCTGCCTGCTGAAGCGCTGCAAATTGCTGGTATTGATGAAATACCACGCACCGGGAAGATCACCGGCGTCGATGTTATCATCCGCGTTTCTGCATAATTTAGAATCATTCCAGAAACTTGACCTTGGCGGCGACTTCGCTATTGTCAGGCACGTGACAGCCCACGCCTCGTGGGCCCTTTTTCACACACGCCCAACAGAGGAGAGAATCTCATGGAACTGGGACAAAGCAAGACGATCGAGAATTTGAAGGAAGCTTTCGCCGGTGAAAGCCAGGCCAACCGCCGTTACCTATATTTTGCGCAAAAAGCTGACGTGGAAGGCTACAACGATGTTGCCGCTGTATTCCGCTCTACGGCTGAAGGGGAAACCGGCCACGCCCATGGTCACCTGGAATTCATGGAAGCTGTTGGCGACCCGGCAACAGGCAAGCCAATCGGCGGTACTGCCGACAACCTGAAAGCTGCGATTGCCGGTGAAACTCATGAGTACACAGACATGTACCCAGGCATGGCACGCACAGCCCGCGAAGAAGGCTTTGATGAAATTGCTGACTGGTTCGAAACATTGGCTAAAGCTGAAAAATCTCATGCCGGGCGCTTCACCAAAGCGCTTGAAAGCATGGATGATTAATGACTTTGAAACCGGCGGTACCCACCGCCGGTTTTTTATTCCTCTCCTGTGAGGTGAACTTTCTCGACAACGCAAAGGAAATCAGATGTCTTCAACGCCCCCGAAGGAAGGCAGCACAGAAGCGCCTATTCGCCATCCACTTGATTGGCAGTCTGAGGAATTTTATGATCAGGACGCAATTGAGAAAGAAATGGAGCGGGTGTTCGACATCTGCCATGGCTGCCGGCGCTGTTTCAACCTTTGTGAGAGTTTCCCGCTGCTCTTCGATATGATCGATGAGTCAGAGACGGGTGAACTCGATAGTGTTGACAAGGGGGAATATAAAAAAGTCGTTGATGCCTGCACGCTCTGCGACATGTGCTTCATGACGAAGTGCCCATATGTACCACCACATGAATTCAACCTCGACTTTCCCCATCTGATGCTTCGGCACCGGGCAGCAGAATTCAAAGAGAAAGGCGCGCCATTCACCCTCACGCAGCTGGCGCAGACAGATCGAAACGGGAAGATGGCAAAGCCTGTCTCCGGCCTTGCAAACTGGGCTTCAGCCAAAAGCAATAGCGCTATTCGGGGCGTTATGGAAAATGTTGCCGGGATCGACAGCAAAGCTGACCTGCCAACTTATGTCAGCAAGACTTTTTCAGATGAAGCGAAAGCCGATCCTGTACAGATTGATACAGATGCACCGGCACATGGACGCAAGGCAGTGATTTATGCGACCTGCATCGTCGATTACAACAAACCAGATACGGGCAAGGCAGCACAGGCTGTTCTTGCAAAGAATGGTGTCGAGACTGAAGTTGTCTACCCGGCTTGTTGCGGAATGCCGCATCTGGAGCACGGCAATATTGAGCAAGTGGCCGAACAGGCCCGCAAAGTATTAGCCGAACTCCTCCCCTGGATCGACAAAGGCTATGACGTGCTGGCACTGACCGCCAGTTGCGGACTGATGATGAAGTTTGAATGGCCGTTGATCTTGCCGGAAGATGAAAACATCAAAAAACTGTCTGCCGCTGTCTCTGATATCAGTGAATATGTGGTGGACATCTCCAAAAAAGAGGGACTGGCGCCAGGCCTCACTAAGGTTGAAGGCGGTGTGACGGTACACATGGCTTGCCACGCACGGGCACAAAACATCGGTGCGAAGTCCGCCGAGATGCTGCGCCTCATCCCGGAGGCCAAAGTGGACATCGTCGAGCGCTGTTCCGGCCATGGCGGCACATTCGGTGTGATGAAAGAGACACGACCCTATGCCGAGAAAGTGGCCAAGCCTGCTGTGCGTCAGATTAAGTCCAAGGGCAACGACCATCTGTGCTCGGACTGCCCCCTCGCCTGCAAGCACCTTGTGCAGGTCATGGAAGATAGCGGCGAGGAAAAAGTACCTGCCGCTGACCACCCGATTGAAATATTTGCCAGGGCCTATGGCCTTGGCACCTGACGACACGAGGAGTTTAGAAATATGCCTGTTGCCGAGAGACGTATCACCCCTGCCGATATTATTGCCCCTGACGAGTTTGGCCGTCAGCGCGCTGAGCGCCGGGCACAATTACTGCCAGCCAAGAAACGCCGGCGACTGGATGTAGGACCGCATTGCACGTTCTACTTTGAGAACTATGACACAATGCTATTCCAGATTCAGGAAATGCTTTTCATTGAGCGTGGGGGCGACGAACAACTGGTCGATGAAATGTCCGCCTACAACCCGTTGATCCCGCAAGGCGATGAACTGGTGGCAACCATGATGTTCGAGATTGATGACCCGAAACGCCGCCTCAATCTGTTGCTGCGTCTGGGAGGCATCGAAACCCATGTCTTCCTTCAGGTGGGCGATGAAAAAATCTATGCTGTGCCAGAAGACGATGCCGAGCGCACCTCGGAAGATGGCAAAACGTCATCCGTACATTTCTTCCACTTTCCGTTCACGGCAGATCAGAAGAAGGAATTCACCAATCCGGCGACGCAAGTGATGATCGGGTCTGACCATCCGGAGTATGCCCATATGAGCGTTCTATCCCCGGCGAACCGGGAAGAGCTTGCGAAGGATTTTGCTTAAGCTTGTAGCAGCTTGAGCTGTCCGGTCCGCCGACAACTCAAGCTGCTTAATGCTAATTGAAAGCCAGGAGTTTATGCTGGCTTGCGGAATTTCAAGGTCATGCGATCAGATTCACCAATCTCGATCATCTGTGCCCGCAATGCTTCATCTTCACTACTTGTGCCAAGTGATGGTGGCAGACGCCAGACGACATCTTCTTCTGTCGGCTGATCTTTTGGATTGGCATTGATTTCGGTTTCTGCAACGAATTCAAAACCTGCCGCTTCAAAATCAGCAATCACTTCACTCTTCTTCACATAACCATTGGAACCGTCGGCCCATTCGTCACTGTTTGATTCCGGAGCACGATGCTGAACGAAACCGATAATACCACCCGGCTTCAAAAGCATCATCATGTCTTCCAGCGCTGCCGAAGCGTATCCACCAGCTGCTTCAAAGCGGTTGAAGTTATGATATGCACGGATCATCAGGATAGCATCGACGGTACCGGCTGCTTCAGCCGGTGCTGTACCGATGGTGAAAGCGTTGAGATTTGCACTCCCGTCAGTGCGCCATTCCTGTGCATCTTCAAGCCATGTGGTTGGCCAGCTTTGACGCTCCTCAATCCACTCTTCAGTCGCAAAACCACCGAACTCCGGCCACATCGCAATGTCATAATCGACACCGTGAAGAGTCCCCTCTTCACCGAGATATGGCAGCAGGATTTTGGTGTACCAGCCACCGCCCGGCAGCACTTCCACAACATTCATGCCCGGCTCGATGCCGAAGAATAAAAGCGTTTCATAAGGATTGCGCGCGTCATAGCGGGCCTGCACTTCGGCTGGCTGAGCCGCGAGGATCAGCTCAAGCTGGCGCTCTTTCGGGGCAACAGTAATGCCGGAGGTTGCCGGCTCTGGTGCTTCGACTGAAGCTGTTTCGGTAACAGTTTCCGCCGCTTCTTCAACAGCCGCTTCGGTTTCCTTGTTTTCGGCGGCACAAGCGGTAAGCGCTAATGCTGCTGCGCCGAGCATCAGATATTTCATGTCAGACTTCCTTTTTTTGCGGACAATCCTGTCCAGTAATCCTGTAGGGGACCGTACACATTTTGTGCATCACATCAATCATTGCAATGTGATACCGCTTTAAGCAGCGGAAAGGCGTGGGCATAAAAAGCCGCCTCGATCAGTTAATCCGAAGCGGCTTTCAATTTTAGTGAGGGTGACTAATTCGTGCTCGCCTCTTGCGCCGCATTGGCGTCTTCCATTTCCTTTTCCCAACCTTTCGTGAACATCCCGACAAGGATCACCACGGCTCCGACACCAATTGCAAAAGTTGCGATCATCTGGAAGAGGTCCGGCATTTCGGCAACATTTTCAGGATCGAATCCACCCGCCAAAAGTCCGGCGATGATGTTTCCCATGGAATAGGTCAGAACGAACAAACCCATCATTTGTCCCAGGAATCTTGGTGGAGATAATTTACTCACCGCAGACAGGGAAATCGGGCTGAGTGTTAACTCACCTACTGTGTGCAAGAAATAAGTCATCACCAGCCAGAAAATGGCAACTTTTCCCTGAGATGCCGCCTGGGCTGCAAATATCATAACGACAAAGCCCAACCCCATAATGATCAGTCCGGCACCCATTTTCAGCCCATATCCAGGCGTCATCATGCGCTTGCCCAGCCAAATCCAGAAAGCTGCAAAAAATGGCGTGAGCGTAATGATGAAAAACGGATTGACGTTTTGGAGCCATGTTGTCGGAACCTCAAAATCACCGATCATGCGGTTCGTAAAGTCCTGCCCGAACAGGTTTAATGAGGAACCTGCTTGTTCGAACCCTGACCAGAAACAGGTGGATGCGATGCAAACGAGCAGGAAGGCCCACATGCCTTTTTTCTCCACCCCACTAAGCTTCCCGCCAAAATAAACCCAACCAAAATACAGGAAAAATATACCTACAAAAATAACAGCAGTGACTTTGGATAAGGCAATAGGGTCAAAGGTAAAAAGTCCCATCAACATAGCGATGGTCACAGCTGACAACACTGCCAGGAAGGCCCAGATAACCCCCCAACTTGTTCGTTGGGCGCTTGATGAAAGAGGTGAATTCGGAGCTTCACCTGCGCCTTTCAGATCTTTGTTCGTAAACCAGAAATATATTAGCCCCAGAGCCATACCGATCGCCGACGCACCGAAGGCCCAGTGAACACCCTGGTTTTCATACAACCAGCCACACACCGTATAACCAATGAAGGAACCAATATTGATGCCCATGTAGTAAAGTGCGTAACCGGAATCTCGCCGTGCATCTTTGGAACCATAAAGTTGCCCCACCACCGCAGAGATATTTGGCTTGAGCAACCCTGTGCCCAGTACAACTAATATGAGACCAACAAAGAAAGTTTTGTCGCTAGGGATGGCCAGAACGATATGACCGCACATAATTATTATGCCGCCATACCAGATGGCCTTTTGGGAACCGATCATGCGGTCAGCAATCCACCCCCCAGGCAAACCCATAAAATAAACCGATGCTGTATAGAGACCGTAAATTGCGGTTGCTGTGGCCACACCTATTTCGAGCCCACCTTCAGCTATGGTCGCTGTCATGAACAAAACCAGCAATCCACGCATGCCGTAATAACTCATGCGCTCCCACATCTCGGTGAGGAATAATGTTTGCAGCCCTTTAGGATGGCCGAAAAAGGCTTTACCGTCGTCGAGCGGTGCTGCCGTAGATGTGTTACTCATAATGCCCTCTTTACCCGGCTCTGAACGGCCAGATTGTTGTTTTCCTGCCTCATCAACTGTGAGACAAATTTTTTCCACCCTAAGCCACTTTTTGAGCACACTCAAAGTTAAATAAAGTCAGGCTCTTCCCGGCTAAGGCGAGACGCCATTAGCTGCAATGAAAGCAATCATATGAGAAAAACAGAAGGGGCAGATAAGTTTCTGCTCGATCCTCAGATTGACGCAGATACATTTGAGATCGGGGCCTTGGGACTTTGCCGGGTGCGGCTGATGAATGACAGCCGATTTGTATGGCTGGTGCTGGTGCCGCAAAGACCGAGTGTCGTAGAAATTTTTGACCTGAGTCAGGAGGAGCGTGATCTGTGTTTTGACGAGATCGCGCTTGTCTCGCGCGCGCTGAAACAACAGACAGGCTGCGATAAAATCAATATTGCTGCGTTCGGCAATATGGTGCCGCAGTTGCACATCCACATTATCTCGCGGTTACGCAAAGATGCTGCATGGCCAGGCAGCGCAATAGGTTTCGCGGCCCGTGTACCATAATAGTACAAAGCCGCCCATGGACTTGATCAAAAGCTCTCTGAGAGTATTGGCACAACCCTTTGATTAGTCTGGGGTATTGCCCTTCTTTCGCAAAGACCGGACCAGACCAATCAGGCTGATAATCAGCCAGAAAAACTCGATCACGAAACTGGCGGCATTAAAAGAGAAGATCAGCGAGAAAAGAATCATCAGAGCTGCAAGAGCATTGAGGATAGAATAGAGGGGCGCATCCGCATCTATCTTGCCGAACTGCAATGCAGCATATGATGAGAGCAGGAAGGCAACGCCGATAAAACCGACCAGATCAGGCCATCCAAGTGTAATATCTGCCATATGCTGCCCTGTTAGTAGCTCTCATTTTGCACATGACCCGCCGCTGCTGTCGAGAAGAGGCAATGCCTGTTGTGGCTACCACGGATGCTTCTGGCTGAATACCTGTTTGTCAGTCGGTTTCATATCTGGCTCCGTAGCGCTGGAGATCTGTTGAAACGGCAGAGTCAGCAGAGAAGGTCACGACGTAAAGACGATCATACTCACTTTTCTCGTCGATCGGATTGCCCGGATCTCCCCCCAATGCGCTGACCAAAACAGGTGTCGTATTGGAGTGACCGACAATCAGATGTCTGCCGCCCTGCTCCTTCAACTGCCGGGCGACAGCAGGCAGGTCTCGCGGGTCATACAGTTGCACGTCAAGGTCAAGATACTCTGCAACCGGTGCGGCTGTTTCGAGTGTCCGTTTGTAATTCGTGCTGTGAATATACTGAAGTTCTGCATCCGCCAGTCGTACTGTCAACTGGCCAGCGCGGACCTTGCCTGCTTCAGTGAGTGAAGGGTTCGGCCCTGCCTGTTTTTCGGCGTGGCGCACGAGATAGATGATTGTGGGCTCTGATGTGTCCCCAGTTTGTTTGCCAGTGCTCGTACAACCGGAGACAACGAGAACAGCGGCACAGGCCGCTAATATAAATGCGCGCCAGCTATTCATAAGTCGCCTTATGCCTGCATTGTCCAGCCTTCGACGCCCATGGCAGCCTGGCGCACGGCCTCTGAGCGGGTCGGATGCGCGTGACAGGTTCTGGCGATGTCTTCCGATGCCGCGCCAAACTCCATGGCGACGCAGACTTCCGCGATCAACTCCCCGGCTGCCGTGCCGATGATGTGTACGCCCAGCACTTCGTCGGATTTCTCATCTGCCAGCACCTTCACGAACCCATCTGTATCGTGATTAGTTTTGGCGCGACTGTTGGCCATGAACGGGAACTTGCCCGTCTTGTAAGCGATGCCTGCTTCTTTCAGCTCTTCTTCTGTCTTGCCGACTGAGGCAACTTCTGGTGCCGAATAGATGACACCCGGCACCAGATCATAATTCACATGCCCTGCCTTACCAGCGATCAACTCGACACAGGCCACTGCATCATCCTCAGCCTTGTGGGCAAGCATTGGCCCGTGAATGCAATCGCCCACAGCCCAGATGCCCTCGGCAGAAGTGCGGAAATGGTCTGTCTCGATAAAGCCGCGCTTGTCTGTGGCGACGCCGGCGTTCTCCAACCCTAGCCCTTGCGTGAACGGGCGACGGCCAATGGAGACCAGCACGGTATCACAGTCGATCGTCTCGGCGTCCCCGCCTTTGGCTGGCTCAATGGAAACTTTCAGTTTTGTCTTGAGTTTTTCGACGCTGGTAACTTTGTGACCCAGTTTGAAGTCCATGCCCTGCTTTTTCAGGATGCGCATGAAGTTCTTGGCAACTTCACCATCCATGCCGGGGATAATGCGATCAAGGAACTCCACCACAGTCACTTTCGCGCCGAGACGACGCCAGACGGAGCCCAACTCCAGTC
>JALEGM010000302.1 GCA_022763145.1 Aquisalinus sp.
AGTATGGCTCTTATCTTCTGTTACCACAGGACAACGCCATGCGAGAACGGATGCTTATCGGGTGAGAGGGCGTGAACAATTCTCAAAATCGTGGCAGATCCTGCTACGCCCTAAAGATAGGGTGTCAGAGCGCAGGGCTTATCCTGAGCTTGTGGAAGGATGCAACTTGCACATCCTTGGGCGTTAGTCCTCTGAAAGCATCTTCTCGCTCATCTCCCAGAGACGCAACGCCGCTTCCTCATCACAGGCCCAGGCCCGCACATGCTCCCAGCGCTGGGAGTTGTCATCAGCCAGCTTACCAATGTCGCAGTCTTCACAGTAAACGCCGCCTCTATCAGCCAGGTGCGGCGAGGTTGCTGCCCATATTGTTGTGGAAGCCCCCTGCTCAGGCGTCTTGAACATCGCCTGCACGGCTTCAGGTACGGTGCCATCTGCATTCTTCCACCCAAGCGCAACCATCTCCTCTTCGGGCAGATGGCGCTGTAGAGGCGTAAAAATACCACCCGGATGCACGGCAAAGGCACGCACCCCTTCGCCCCGGTATTTTGCATCGAAACCTAAAGCAAAGAGGCTGTTTGCTGTCTTCGCCTGTCCGTAAGCAACCCATTTGTTATACTCTTGATGGTTGAAGTGCGGATCATCCCACAAAACATCTGACATTGCGTGCGCCGTAGAGGAAAGCGCCACCACGCGTGCTGCGTCCGCACGTATCAGTGCCGGTGACAGCATACGCGCTAGTTCCATATGGCCGAGATGATTGACTCCGAACTGGCTCTCCCAGCCCGGCCCGACCCGTGTCAGGGGGCAGGCCATAATGCCTGCATTGTTTATGAGTAAGTCCAACTGACGATTGGTACTGAGGAATGCCTCGGCAAAACGTCGAATGCTTGAGAGCTCAGCAAGGTCCATCTCCATGACAATGGTCTGGCCTGCGATATCTGCCAATTCAGCCTCAGCCGCTTCCTTGCGCCGCGCTGGTACCACCACACTGGCACCTGCCGCGACAAGCGCGCGCGTCGTCTCTGTCCCGATGCCGGAATAGCCGCCGGTCACGATTGCAATCTTGCCCGTGAGGTCTACGCCTTCAATAACTTCCAGTGCTGTGGACTTGGCATGAAAGCCGGAATTGATGGGCTGCTGGTCAGATGCCGCCATGATGTCTCCTCCATTTTTCACCATGGTGACAGGCCATAGGGTCAGCGACAAGAACGCAGTTCAGCAGCCTGTCAGTTTCTTGCTCTGAACAGCATAAATATGCCGATGAGAATAAACGGCACACCATAGAGAAAATAGACCCATGTATTGCCTGCGGTCTCACCGCCAATCAAAGATGCAACGGCGACGATGGACTCGGCAACTACCATCAGTGCCACAGGCATCAGGATCCCAAAAGCGATCAGCACGATGCCCATTATTACACCAAGGTTTTTGCCCATTCTAAAACTCCTGACCTTCATTTTCGGTAAAATATAAGTCAATCAGCCGATTGTTGGAATGGCAGAGATGCGTTCATTAATCCGGCAGGTTTTCAGAAAAAAACCTGATGGCATTCTCCCCCATCACCAGCCGGACCTCTTCTTCACTCATGCCTTTCTCAAGCAGCGCTTCTGTCAAGACCGACAATTCAGAAGCATCAAAAGTGGTAGCCACGGTACCATCATAATCAGAGCCAAGTGCAATATGCTCTACACCAAATTTATCGGCTGCATATTTTATCACATTGGCAATACCGATCGGGGCATCATTACATGTCACATCCGCCCAGAAACCAATGCCAATCAACCCTCCCCGCGCAGCGATTTCTGCCATAAGGTCATCAGGTATGTTTCTGGTTGAATTGCACGCTGAATAAATGCCGGTGTGCGAAACGACAAGTGGCTCATCAGTCATTGCCAAAACCTCACGCACGACCTGATGCGAAGAATGCGCCACATCAATCATGATATCCATTTCAACGAGTTTGCGTACAACCTCACGACCAAAAGGCGTTAACCCCTCCCCGGAAACACCATGCAGTGAACCACCAAGCTCATTATCAAAAAAGTGATGCAGGCCAACCATTCTGTACCCGGCATCGTAAAGTCCCTGTAGTTTATCAATATCACCTTCCAGGGGGTGACCACCTTCCGTCGCCAGAATACCGACCAGAACGGATTTATCTGTTTCGCGTTTAGCCAGTGCCTCAGCGAGATCGCGTTTTGTCAGCGCAACAATGAAGTTACCACCAGACTCAGCCTCTTCCACAAACAAACGCTCTGCATGATACCGCGCCCGCTCATAAATCGAATCCCATGTTCGTATTGGCCAGCGCTGGGCAATCGCCAACAGCGTTATCTGATCCGACTCCGCTGTATTCTCTTCGTAATTCTGGCCAGCTGGCGTTTTCGTCACGCTGGCAAAAACCTGCACAGCCACGCGCCCTTCACGCAGTCTCGGCAAATCCGTATGCCCTCGTGAATGCCGTTTTGATGGATCACGCATCCAGAGCAGCATGTCAGAGTGCAGATCAGCGACCCGCAGATCATCATGAAAGATTGTAGCTCTGTCAGATACATTGATTGGCGCATCGCGTTTAACGACATTCATGTCGCGATCTGCCTTGACCGGCAGATACCAGAACAAGGCCAGCGCAGCCACGATAAGCAGCAATACAATAAGGCCACCGACGACCTTCAATAATCCGGACATTACAATCCTCCCGGTAAGTTTTTAGACAGCGTGGAGAACAAGTCCGCCTGCTGTCAAGCTACCGCGTCAGCACCACTCGGTACCGGGCCTTGCCACTTTCAAGATGCGCAATCGCTTCATTGACCTGTTCCATCGGATAGGTCTCAATCTGCGGGGCAATATTATGTCGGGCGCAGAATTCTAGCATACGGGCAACCCGCGCTGGTGGTCCAATATCAGAACCGCCAATCGTTTTCTGTCCGGAGATCAGCGCCTGCGGCGGCAGATCCATCGGCTCGGTAATCGCCCCCACAGAAATAAATCGCCCTTCCGGTGCAAGCGCCGCCACATAACGCCGCCAGGGCAATGCCACATTGACCGTGGATATGATCGCATCGAACTTGCCACGCAGGCCTTTCAATGTCGCATCATCACGCGTATTCGCCACCCCATGCGCACCGAGCCGCTTCAACTCCGCTTCCTTGTCCATGCTCGTCGTAAAAGCCCAAACTTCGCAGCCCCAGGCCCGCAGGAACTGAAGCGCCAGATGCCCCAGACCACCAATTCCAATAACACCAACGCGGTCTGTCGGCTTGATGTTGAACTCCTCGATAGGAGAGAAAACCGTAATGCCACCACAAAACAGTGGGCCCGCCTGTTCGGCTGTCAATCCATCAGGCACGGGTACAGCCCAGGCGGCCTGTGCCCGCAGGCGATCTGCAAAGCCGCCATGATTACCGACAATCGTTGGTTGCGTCTTGCCACAATGATGATGAGCGCCCGACATGCATTGATGGCACGTCAGGCAGGAGCGGACATTCCAGCCAATCCCGACTGTCTGTCCCACAGCAAGATGAGTAACGGTTTCCCCGACAGCCGTGATGTTACCAATCACCTCATGACCCGGCACAACCGGGTATCGGGTCACACCCCACTCATTGTTGATGATCGACATGTCAGAGTGACAGATGCCACAGCTTGTGACTTCTATCTCGACCTCATCTGTCGCGAGCGGGCCAACCTCATATGTGAAAGGCGACAGCTTGGCGCCTGCTTCCTCCGCCGCATAAGCATTGATGGTGGTCATGGGACTCTCCTTTTTTGTTCTGAATAGGACAGAACGCCAGCGCTGGCCATGTCGGAGCACAGCCCCTATACCCCCATAAATGCGGGCGCCCTCATCTAAACAGGATCATTCACAAGCAACGCTGACCACAGGGCCAGTGGGGCGCACACTATGGCAAAACAGCTGGCCCATGAGCATGGGGCTTATCTCGGTTATCGCCTTCAATATCGTAGACACGTTTTACATTGGTCAGCTAGGGGCAGATCAACTTGCTGCCATGGGTTTTTGTTTCCCGGTGATCTTCATCATGGGCTCCATGGCGATTGGCCTAGGTACCGGTGGCCTCTCTATCGTCTCCCGTGCTATCGGCGAAGGACACCCAGACCGAGCGCGCCGTCTAGTGACTAACACTCTTCTGCTTGTCAGCTTGCTGAGCTTCACCCTCACTGGCTTCATGTATATCTTTTCAAACGAAGTATTTGCGTTACTGCGCACTCCATCCCATCTGATGCCATATGTCGATCAGTATATGGATGTCTGGTATGCTGGGCTCTGGTTTTTGATCACGCCGGTGGCAGCAAATTATCTGATCCGTGCAAATGGCGAAGCTATCGCCTCATCAATTCTTATGGTGGTAGCAGCAGCGATCAACGCTGTTCTGTCCCCGCTTTTGGTTTTTGGCCTTATCGGCCTCCCGGAGATGGGAATGAGCGGCGCAGCCCTAGCCACTATAATCGCACGTGGGACAATTGCTATTTCCGCCCTTTATTATCTTGGCTTCCGACACAGCATGATGGAAGTGTCGTGGCGGGCCGTTCAGGCTTTGCCGCGCCATATTCGAGAGATCATGCGGTTTGCCGTTCCGGCAGCCCTTGCCCAGATGGTGACACCTATCGCAACGGCACTGATCGTAATCCTGTTGGCTGGCTATGGGCAAAACGCTGTCGCAGGCTTTACCGTTGGGGCACGAATTGAAACGCTGTTTCTCGTTCCCTTCTTCGCGTTTCAGGTAGGCATCAGTCCTTTCATTGGCCAGAACGTCGGAGCCAACCTACCCGACAGGCTGGCGCAGGCAGAAAACTGGATCTGGAAGTTTGCCATTTTCTGGGGTCTGATCAGCGCGTCACTGTTAATATCTTTTGGCGGTACAATCGGAAGCTGGTTTACGGATGACCCGGAGATCATTGCCCTGACCGATCAGTATCTCCTCATAGTATCATTTGGCTATATTTTTGCCGGATTGTTTCACCTCAGTATCGGCGTATTAAACCCCCTTGGATATCCCAATCTGGGCGCAGGCCTCTCTTTCTTCCGGTACATTATTCTGTATGCAGGCCTTGCCTGGATCTTATCTTCAGGCATCCTATGGAAAACCCTTACCGGTCCGACAGGCGTTTTTACTGCAGCTGCCATTGCCTGGATTATTGCCGGTATTGCAGGTGCACTGATTATTCATCAAAAATTGCCAAGGCACAGTTAAGTATGGTATACGGTCTCTCGTTCCAAATTTCTTGCGAATATAAGATGAAATAAATGGTGCCGCTGAAGAGATTTGAACTCCCGACCTTTTCATTACGAATGAACTGCTCTACCCCTGAGCTACAGCGGCGCCGGATAAAGAAATTACTTTTTTACTTCTGTCTGCGCAAGTCTTTCACGGATATGTTCAAGCCTGTTTTTTTGTTGCCCAGCCTCATCAAAGTTTTCAGGCAACAGCCAGGCCTCCAGTGCACGCCCACATAAAAGCCACTCGCTGTCGAGCATTGAATACCAGTCCGTATCCCGGTTCTGGCCCTTCACGACCATGTCCTGCCGGAACTGACCTTCGAACGTGAAACCGTAACGAACTGCCGCGCGGCGCGAGGGTTCGTTCAGGTGATTGCACTTCCACTCATAGCGGCGGTACCCACAGTCTTCAAAAAGGTGGCGGCTTGCCAGGTAAAACGCCTCGGTGGCTTCTGCTGTTCGTTGCAATTCTGCTCCGTAAGTCACTGCACCAATCTCGGCAGAGCCTACTTCCGGTCGCAGCCGCATGAAAGAAAATAGGCCCAGAAGCTTGTCAGCCCTCAGCCCATGAATGACCAATGTGCGCCAGCCACGCTCTTTAACAAGTTGTGCATACTCGGACCGAAACTGTTCAACACTTTGTGGGGGATCCAGAGGAAGCCAGCGCCAGATAGCTTCAGCTTTGTCACGACACACCGCCTCAAAAAGCCCTTCGCTGTGTCGCGCCGCATCAAAGGGTTCAAGGCGGACAAAGCGCCCTTTGAGCGTCTTGTCGCCAGGCAAGGGACAAGGCTGCCAATTGGAGAGGTCCTGCACACCCATCTAACTGCGCAAACTGGCGCCAGTTGCCTTTCGAACCTGAGCGATAATCCGCTGGCTGATGGCTTCAATCTCTTCATCCGTCAGTGTTTTCTCGACCGGCTGCAAGGTCACCTCTATCGCGAGCGACTTGTGCCCCTCTTCCACCCCTTTACCCTGATAAACATCAAACAGCGAGATGCCTGCAATCAGTTTTTTCTCGGCACCGCGTACAGCCTTGAGCAGGTTCTCGGCTGGCACATCGGCCGGGACCACGAAAGCGAAGTCACGGTTCAAAGGCATCAGGTCCGATTTGTTCAACGCCGGCTTTGACTTGGCAGCTTTGGCTTTACCTGACGGGATTTTATCCAACATGGCTTCAAACACATAAAGCGGGCCCTCGACATCCATCTCTTTCAAAACACGCGGATGCAATTCGCCAAAATAAGCGAGGTGGTTTTTCGGCCCCATGCTGAGAATACCTGACCGGCCCGGATGATAATGCGCTGGCGCGCCTTCAAGGATCATGAGATTACCAACTGGCGCGCCAGCTGCTTCAAGCACTTTCATCGCATCAGCCTTGGATATGAAAACGCCATCCTCTGCTGATACTCCCTGCCAGTGGCGTGATGGGTTGTACGCGCGCAAACCAGCAGCCACTGTCTGCTGTCCATCCGGCTGATCTGACGTGTACGCGCCGCCGACCTCAAACAAGGCAAGGTCCTTGTGCCCGCGTGCCGCATTGCGGCCTGCTGCCGCGACAAGTCCGGGCAGCACCGAGGGGCGCATGACACCAAGGTCTGACGAAATCGGGTTTGCCAGCACCAGATCAGGGTTGGACTGTCCCGCACCAAAAAGGGCCGCATGCGGCGCATCACAAAATGACCAGGTGACCGCTTCAAGGTACCCGGCACTGGCCAGCGCCCGGCGCGCAAGGCGAATACGGTCCTGCTGCCTGGAGTATTTCGGGCGCTCGACCGCATCGAGTGGTGGCAGTGTCGCTTCCGGCAGATTGTCCAGGCCGACAATGCGCGCAATCTCCTCCACCAGATCGGCCTTGCCTTCAATATCCGGACGGAAAGACGGGCTGGTGACCATCCAGTCTGACGCACTGCGCTCAACGGAAAAGCCGAGGGCCGTCAGGATGCGTTCCATCTCATCTTCGGCGACATCCAACCCGGTGAGGCGCTTGACCTCTGTTGGCGGGAAGCTGATTTCTTTTGTGCCGTCTGGGGCGGTGCCTGCCATTTCCATATGGCTGATTTCACCGCCGCATATTTCGAGGACCATTTGCGCTGCTTGCGCCAGCCCCTCTTCTATCGACTGCGGGTCAATGCCCCGCTCGAAACGATACCGGGCATCCGAAATGATTCCGGTCTTGCGGCCGGTTTTGGCGGTGCGGGTCGGATCAAAATAGGCTGCCTCGATGAACACGTTCGTCGTCTCTTCCGTACAGCCCGAATACTCGCCGCCCATGATGCCACCGAACCCTAGAACGCGTGCATCATCAGCGATAACCGTCATCGTCTCACCCGGCTTATACTCCTTGCCGTCCAGCGCCTCGAATGGTGCATCATCTCCACGGCCAAGACGGGCACGGATAGGGCCAGTCAGTTTGTCTGCATCATAAACGTGCAGCGGCCGCGCCCGGTCAACAGACACATAATTGGTCATATCCACCAGAGCACTGATCGGACGCAGGCCAATTTTCAGAAGGGCATCCTGTAACCATTGCGGAGATGGACCATTTTTGACGCCGCGAATGTAAACGCCGCCGAATGCCGGACAGGCATCTTTCGTCTGTTCCGTGAAATCGAGTTCAATCTTTTGCGGGCTGTCAAACTGGCCCTGTGGCAGATCATATGATTCACTACTGAGCTGACCGAGGCCAGCGGCAGCCAGATCACGCGCCACGCCGAGCACCCCATTGGTATCAGGACGGTTTGGCGTTACTTCGAAATCAATCACCGGGTCATTGCTGCCGAGCACGTCGACTACGGAAGCTCCAACCTCTGCATCTTCCGGTGCTTCGATGATGCCGTCATGGTCCTCCCCCAACTCCAGCTCTCTGGCCGAGCACATCATGCCGAAACTCTCGACACCCCGGATTTTCGCCTTGGACAGAGTGACATCAATGCCGGGCACATATGTACCGACCGCCGCATAGGCGACCTTGATACCAGCCCTGGCATTCGGCGCACCGCAAACGATCTGCTTCTCGCCATCTTTCGTCGCTACCTTGCAAACACGCAGCTTGTCCGCATCCGGATGCGGTTCAGCTTCCAGCACGTGACCGATGGTAAAATCCTTCAGTCGCTCTGCCGGATTATCAACTTCTTCAACTTCAAGACCGACACGAACCATCGTCTCGACGATCTCATCGAGAGTCGCATCCGTGTCAAGGTGCTTCTTCAGCCAGGAAAGGGGGAATTTCATTTTATCTACTTAATCCAGTCGCAGTATTAGGCTGATCCAGCGGATCGAAACCATAATGTTCCAACCAGCGGGCGTCAGCGGCGAAGAAGTCGCGCAAGTCCGGGATGCCGTATTTCAGCATGGCCAGGCGATCAACGCCCATGCCAAAGGCGAAGCCCTGATACTCATCCGGGTCCAGACCGCAATTGCGCAGAACATTCGGGTGCACCATGCCGGAGCCGAGAATTTCCATCCAGTCATCGCCCTGGCCGATACGGATTTCGTTGCCGACCCGCTCATACCCTACATCCATTTCGGCAGAGGGTTCCGTAAACGGAAAGAAATGCGGACGGAAGCGCGTCTTCACGCTGTCGACCTCGAAGAACGCCGCAACAAATTCTGTCAACGTGCCTTTGAGGTGCCCCATGTGAGTCGATTTGTCGATAACCAGTCCTTCCACCTGATGAAACATCGGCGTGTGAGTCTGGTCACTGTCGCAGCGATAGGTACGACCCGGAATGATAACGCGCAAGGGCGGTTTCTCATTCATCATGGTGCGGATCTGCACAGGGCTTGTATGTGTGCGCAGCACCATGCGCGAATTGTCTTCCTTCTCGTTGAAGAAGAACGTGTCATGCATCTCGCGCGCCGGGTGATCCGGCGGGAAGTTGAGCGCTGTGAAGTTGTGGAAATCATCCTCGATATCCGGCCCTTCGCGAATTTCAAAACCCATATCTGCAAAGATCGCCGCAATCTCTTCCATGACCTGCGTGACCGGGTGAATGCGGCCCTTTTGCACCGGGCGCACCGGCAAAGTAATATCCACTTTCTCCGTGGCAAGCCGCGCTTCCAGCGCCGCATCTTCCAGCACAATCTTGCGGGCTGCGATGGCATCGCCAATACGGGTTTTGAGGCCGTTCAGCGCCGGGCCGAGCGTCTTGCGCTCTTCCGGCGAGACCTTACCCAGCACTTTCATCTTTTCACTGATGACGCCTTTCTTGCCGAGGGCGTGCACACGCAATTCCTCCAGCGCGGCTTCATCCGATGCCGCTGAAATTTTGTCCGTCAGGTCTTTTTCGAGATCGTCGAGTTCCATCTGATTTCTCACTCGGCATCAGCCCAAACTGACACCATATTTCATTAAAAAAGCCGCTTCGTTTCCGAGGCGGCTTTTGTCTAACATGAGCCCCAGTGGGGGCACATAAGTTTTTAGTTGAGCGCCGCCTGAGCCTGTTTCGCCAGCTCCGTAAAGGCTGCGGGCTCTTGTGCGGCGATATCAGCCAGAACCTTGCGGTCCACTTCGATGCCAGCCTTTGACAGGCCGTTCATGAAGGTCGCATAGGTCATGCCGTTGAGGCGTGCAGCTGCGTTGATGCGCTGGATCCAGAGACGGCGGAACTGACGCTTGCGCGCCTTGCGGTCGCGATAGGCATACTGGCCGGCTTTCTCAACAGCCTGATTAGCTGTGCGGAACAGGTTTTTGCGGGCGCCATAATAGCCTTTTGCGGCCTTGACGACTTTACGGTGACGGGCGTGGGCGGATGCGCCCCCTTTTACACGTGACATCTGATCAACTCCTCGGGCTTAGCGTGCGTATGGCATGAAGGACTTTACAATCCTTGCATCAG
>JALEGM010000303.1 GCA_022763145.1 Aquisalinus sp.
CCAAAGAAAGCCTCCTGAAACGGCCCGCATCACAGGATAGTCTGCGGAAGTATCCGGTAATCCATCTGTTAGAAGTATGCGTACGTTTTTCTTCTTGGCAAATATCGCCAAGGCTTCTTCCTCAACGTCTGGCGCGATCACCACTTCTGTGAAAATTTTGGCAATTTCCTGTGCAGCTTCACCAGTCAATCTCTGGTTAAGAGCAACGATCCCTCCAAACGCCGATACCGGATCACAACGAAGAGCCAGCTTATAGGCTCCAATTATATTTGATCCGGTTGCCACGCCACACGGGTTGGCATGCTTGATAATAGCAACCGCCGGCGTGTCCGGATTAAACTCTGCGACCAATTCAAATGCTGCGTCGGTATCATTTATGTTATTATAGGAAAGCTCCTTGCCCTGTACCTGACGAGCCGTCGCGACACCGGGCCTAACATCACCTGATACGTAAAACGCCGCTTCCTGGTGAGGGTTTTCACCATAACGCAATGTCTGACGCAAAGTACCCGCGATTGTTACTCGCCTCGGCGTGTCGATCTCAAGAGTTTTTGCAAACCAGTTGGAAATCGCACTGTCATATGCAGCTGTCCGAGCATAGGCGTTAGCGGCAAGCCGCCTTCTCAAGCGTTCACTCAACCCGTTATTAACGCGCAGTTCCTCCAGAACATCAGCATAATCATCAGGATCTGTAACAACACCAACATGCGCATGGTTCTTTGCCGCAGCACGGATCATGGCGGGACCGCCGATATCGACGTTTTCTATAGCTGTGTCGTAATCCGCACCTGTTGCTACTGTTTTTTCAAACGGGTACAGATTAACTACCAACAAGTCGATAGGTAGAATATCATGCGCCTGCATGGCACTAACATGAGTCTCATCATTGCGCAGCGCCAATAGGCCGCCGTGCACGGACGGGTGCAGTGTCTTGACGCGACCATCCATCATCTCGGGGAAGCCCGTCAAGTCAGCGACGTCGAGGACCGTCAAACCCTGATCCCGCAACAACTTTGCGGTGCCTCCGGTCGAAACGATCTCGACATTGTACTTGGCAAGAGCTGTCGCGAATTCAGCAACACCGGCCTTGTCGGAAACAGAAATCAACGCGCGGCGCACCGGCGCAAAAGTGTCAGATGTGGTCATGGGCATTCCTTTTCGCCCTGCATAAACAGGCTAAGAATGCGTTTCAAGGAAGAACAGACTAGCGATAAAGACTTGTTTGAGACAAGGTCAGACTGCGCTCGATCATCATGAAAAGTACTGGGAAGCAACGATGTCCTCTATACGCCTCGCCATGTGGTCAGGTCCACGTAACATCTCAACAACCATGATGCGCAGCTTCGAAAACAGACCCGACTGTTCTGTTATTGATGAACCATTTTATAGCCATTACCTCGACGAAACCGGGTTAAATCACCCTATGCGTGCGGAGATCCTCGAAAGCCAACCGGCAAATCTGGATATTATCATTGCAGACATAACTGTTGCGCCGGAATCGCCCCTCACTTTTTTCAAAATGATGGCTCAACATATCACCGATCAAGTCAAAACAGACTGGCTCGACCAGATGCAGCACTTCTTTCTCATCAGGGACCCTGTCCGGATGCTTGCGTCCTACGCGGAGAAGGCCCCTGACCACATGTCAGTCTATACAGCCCTGAAGCGCGAAGTTGAAATTTTCGAATTAGTTCAGGCGCGTACCGGGAAAACGCCCCCAGTCATCGATGCTCAGGATATTTTGACAAACCCACAAGCTGTTTTGACTGAGCTGTGTGATACACTTGGAATTCCCTTCTATTCGGAAATGCTGGAATGGCCGGCTGGCCCACGCGAAAGCGACGGTGTATGGGCACGACACTGGTACAAATCCGTTGAAACATCCACCGGCTTTCGACCACCGGTCGCCAACAGCATTACTCTAACTCCCAAGCTTCAGGAAATTGCTGATGCCTGCTTTCCATACTACATAAAACTCTATGAGCGCAGACTCTCAGTAGTATGGTAGGCAACTCTATACAGGTGGGATAACAGGATTTTGGCTACGCTTTTCACACGACGCCCAGTTAGCGCTTGGAATTTGAGATAATGATTATGTTTCCCTTTAAATCACGATTATGCCACCGCCACTTGATGTATACGGCAGGAGTTCTCTTCTTCGCATTCAATAGCACGGCTTACGCGGCTGACGAAATCGTCGTCACAGGTGAGCGTCGCGCACAGGATATTCTTGATACCCCCGTCAGTATCACCAGTTTAGGATCAGCAGAAATTTCAAGCCTGAATGCAGATCACCCTGCAGAACTCCTGAACCGCGCGCCTGGAACCTTCATTCATCGTGGATCCGGACAAGAGCATTTGACCGCTATTCGTTCACCAGTGTTGACCGGCGGCGCTGGCGCGGGGTCATTCCTGTATCTGGAAAACGGCGTGCCTTTAAGGTCTGCCGGATTTGCTAATGTAAATGGCCTGTTCGAGGCGCAACTTCCTCTCGCCTCGCAAGTAGAGATTGTTCGTGGACCAGGTGGCGCTTTCTATGGTGCTAATGCTGTACATGGAGCAATCAATGTCATTACCCCAAGACCTGACCAGAATATGCAATCCGCAAACATATCTTTTTCCCAATTCCACCGTAAGTTTAGCGGTGTCATCTCGAGGGGTAATCGCGGAGAAGGTTTTTATGTTGGCCTATCAGCACACGAAGACACCGGATTTCGCTC
>JALEGM010000304.1 GCA_022763145.1 Aquisalinus sp.
CCTAGGCATAACTGCCTGGTGGACACTCTATTGGGGCTTCTTCGGCGTCTTCCTCATTGTTTTAACATATATGCTGTGGAGTCGCGGCGCCCTTGAATCTATTGGCACTCGTCTTGCCAGCCTTCCCCGACAGTTCAAAGGCGGTGCTGCGATTGCTGGCAGTCTGGCTCTACTCGGTTTTGTGGCAACAGGCGTATGGATTTATAACAACACCCATATTCGTAATACTTATTTCACGAGTGAAATGGGACGCGACCGAGCCGAAGCGTATGAACGCAAATGGGGCGACGTGGACTTGGCAAGTCAGCCCAAGATCACGGATGTAGATGTCGCACTAGATATCTTCCCGTCTACTCGCGGCTATGATGTCAGCATGGAGTATAGTCTGGAGAATAAAACCAGCGCACCCATCAGCGAAATTCATATTGATTACGCGTGGGGTGCTCGTGTCACTTCTCAAAAATTAGAGGGCGCTCGTCTGACCACCAACGATCGCGCTATGAATCATTTCGTATTTACGACCAATACGCCAATGCAACCAGGAGACCGCCTCAGCTTTACTGCGTCAATAGAGAACCGCAATCCTGGCTTCAGGAATGCAGGCAATCAAACCACGACAAACTATAACGGCACATTCATCCCCAGCGGGGAAAGCCTGCCGGGTATCGGGATAAACCCCGGCAAGTTTCTCGCCAGCCGTCAACAACGCCGTGAACGCGGATTGCCACCACAAGATCGAATTCCCAGGTTAGAAGATGAAAGTCAGTGGTCAGTCAATGCGCTCCGAGGTGATAGCGACTGGGTAAATTTCGCCGCTACTGTTTCGACAGACCCGGATCAGATTGCTATGGCACCGGGCTATCTGGAGCGGCAGTGGACGGAGAATGGGCGACGTTATTTCCGTTATGTAATGGACGCGCCGATTCAGAATTTCTACTCGTTTTTATCGGCGCGCTACGAGATGGCAGAAGACACCTGGCGTGATGTCAACCTCCAGGTGCTTTATCATCCGGGGCATGGATATAATGTCGACCGCATGATGCAATCCATGAAGGATTCCTTTGAATATTTCACAGAAGCCTTCTCAGAATATCAGTATCGACAAATGCGCATTCTGGAATTTCCGGCCTATGCAACATTTGCTCAATCTTTCCCAAATACTGTACCGTATTCGGAAAGTATCGGTTTTATTGCTGACCTGCGCGACAAGCGAAACCTTGACTACGTCTATTACGTGACCTCCCACGAGATGGCACACCAGTGGTGGGGGCACCAACTATCAGCTGCTAATGTACAGGGCGTCACCATGTTGATCGAGTCTTTCGCTCAGTATTCTGCCCTTATGGTCATGGAACAGGAGTATGGCGAAGAACATATGCGTCGCTTCCTGAAGTGGGAACTGGACTCTTACCTGCGCGGCAGAGGCGTCGAAGCTCGTGCTGAGCTACCGCTCTACCGCGTTGAAAACCAGGGATACATTCATTATCGCAAAGGTTCTCTCGTGATGTACGCCTTGAAAGACTATATTGGAGAGGATGTGGTTAACCGCTCTCTTGCGCGTATGCTCGAAGAATGGGCCTATAAGTCTGACCCTTATCCACGCTCCGTCGATTATCTGACTATTTTGCGCGAAGAAGCAGGCCCAGAACATGATCAACTTATCACAGATCTGTTTGAGAAAATCATGCTGTGGGACATGCATGTTGAAACAGCAACAGCAACAACGAATGCTGACGGCAGCTGGGATGTGACCCTCATCATCGAAGCTCGAAAGCTGGAAGCAGATGATCAAGGGGCAGAGACAGAAGTCTCGCTTGATATGATGATTGATGTAGGCCTGTTCTCCCAAAACCTGCGTGATGTTTATGAGGGCACAGATCATATCCTGTCATTTGGCAAACAACGTATCGTCTCGGGCACAAACGAGTTTACCTTTACGGTGTCAGAACAACCTCTTTATGCAGGAATTGATCCGTATAACAAACTCATAGACCGGAACTCAGATGACAATTTACGTCGAGTGGAGATAGTGGAATAAATCTTCATTCCTCGTCCATTAAACAAAGTCAATTCATGAAAAAAACCCTATACGCCTTTTTGGGGATAATCTTAACACTACAGTCACCATCATGGGCTAACAATACTACCTGCGCGCCGCTGGACATGAAAAAATCAGCGCTCATGGATCTGCGCAAAAGTGGCTTCGAACTTGAGCAACCTGACAACTACAAGCTTTTCGCTGAAGGATTAGTCGACTGCCTCGGCCACCCCGATCCAGACCTCCGGGATCAAGTTGGCTTTGAAGGCCTGTCTACTCTTATGCGAGAGAACCGCTTAAAAGCGAATGAGATTGTCAGCATAGGTGCAAACCTTATTGAAAAATTGAATGACCCTGACCCAAACGGTTTTACACACCCCTTCGTTGCTTTGGCTTTAGCAGAGGTAGCGCGCGCTGATCGCATTGACAAAATTCTTACAGCAGACCAGCGTGCAACGCTGGTTACTGAAGCTGCAAACTACATCGCCACAGTGAAAGACTATCGCGGTTTTGATGAAAGAGATGGCTGGCGACATGGCGTTGCCCATGGGGCAGACCTATTGATGCAGCTGAGCCTCAATGAGGCTCTCAACAAAGAACAACTCCTCATATTGCGCGATGCCATCAGTAAACAAATCATACCAAGCGAATCACATTTCTACATTTATGGTGAGTCAGAACGACTGGCACGGCCTATTCTGTTTATGGCACGTCGCGGCTTGATTTCCGAAGAAGAATGGACACAGTGGTTTACCGACATCTCAGACCCTGCACCCTTCGAGAACTGGGGAGATGTCTTCTTTTCCCAGGAAGGTCTGGCCCGACGCCACAATCTGCGCGCATTCGCGCTATCAGTTTATGCTAACGCGGATGCAAGCAGTAATGATGCCTACAAGGTGCTATTACCAGGCGCTCTTGCAACTCTTGCCGCAACCAATTGACTCATCAAGTTTGTGGCATCTTCACCATCTGCGTCTGAGTCACGATAGCCGCTAGCTTACCATTTTCACGCATAATACGCGTCTGCCAGACTTGTGTGGAACGGCCAATATGCAGAGGTGTAGCTTCGGCTTTGGCTATCTCACCAGCAGGCACAGACCCCAAAAAGTTAGTCTTACTTTCAATAGTCGTTGTTGTGGCGCCAGGCGGCAAGTTCAGGATAGTTCCCATGGCACCCAGATTATCTGCTAACGCCATAATTGCCCCCCCATGAAGTATAGGAGTGGCTGTTGTCAGGTCATCCAACACTAACAACTCGGCGGTTATTTTTTCCTTGGTAGCGCCCATCACTTTCATGCCCAGCAGCTTTGCAAAAGGCGGAGCCATTTTGTTGAACGCATCACGCATGTCATCAGTCATTACTTTACCCCTTCCTCATTGCTGACTTCCATAGGATCCTGCTTGAGATACTCATCCGCCCCCAATTCTTCCATCTTCCGAATAGCCTTGGCTGCCGCAGCTTTTGCAATCAAGCGACCATTCTCATCCATCCAGTCTGCCTCAACGAAACCTGTCGTCCGGCCACGGCTGACAAGGCGTCCTTCAATACGAATGAGCCCATGTTTCATCGGGCGAAACATGCGTGTTGTCAGCTCTGTTGTCGTAAACCATTCGCCATCTTCAAGGGCACTGGCCATGGTCATGGACACAATATGATCTGAAAATCCCGCAATCCAACCACCAAAAACGCGCGCACCTTCAATGTCGCGCTGACC
>JALEGM010000305.1 GCA_022763145.1 Aquisalinus sp.
CCTCATAACGAAGGTACGCTAATTAGCGATTTCACTACATTCAAACATTACTTAGTGCGCTCTGAGCGCAAGGATGCCCGCCCTTGCATAGTTATCAGTGATTATGAGGGGAATGAGAAGGAGATAGACTTTGATGAAGCGGCTTATAGTGTCTGGTATGACGATGGCCGCGAGTACGAAACTGAAGTCTTGCGGTTCCATTATGAAAGCATGTCTAGACCGACCGAGACAATTGATTACGATATGCGCACTGGTGAGCGCGATTTGCGTAAACAGCGCGAGTTACCTAGCGGACACAATCCAGATCTTTATGTGGTCGACCGTATTGATGCTTTAACATCAGACGGGGTTAAGGTTCCAGTCGTAATCTTGAGGTTGAAGGGAGTGAAGCTTGATGGCTCAGCACCACTTCTGCTTTACGGATACGGATCATATGGCGCTTATATTGACGACGGGTTCTCAGCGAATATTCTGTCTCTGGTCGATAGAGGGGCGGTCTATGCTCTTGCCCATATCCGTGGTGGGTCAGCGAAAGGACAGAAATGGTATCTGGATGGCAAGCTAGATAAGAAAATGAATAGCTTCACTGACTTCATCGCTGCAGCCGAAGCTTTGATTGATGGGAAGTACACATCAAAGGGACGTATCGTCAGTTATGGTGGCTCTGCGGGTGGTCTTTTGGTCGGGGCGTCGGTGAACTTACGTCCAGACTTATTCGCTGGGGTGCTGGCAGCTGTACCATTTGTTGATGTCTTGAATACTATATCTGATGAAAGTCTGCCTTTGACACCGCCGGAATGGCCTGAATGGGGAGACCCAATTCGCAATAGCCAGGAGTATAGATGGATTCGTCAGTATTCGCCTTATGATAATATAAACGGTGGCGAGTCTTACCCTCCCATACTGGCAACGGGTGGCTTGACAGATTACAGAGTTACTTATTGGGAAATGGCAAAATGGATTGCCCGATTGCGGGCAGAAGCGGTTGGTGGTCCTTTTCTTTTGCGTATTAATATGACAGCAGGTCATGGTGGGTCTGCAGCACGCTTCGAACAACTTGAGGAGCGGGCTCATCTTTATGCGTATGCCTTACATTTGTGGGGATTAAACGATAATCCGCCTGTAAGTCATAAATAACATTATCAAGTGCAGACAAAGTCTGTGTCGCTGGTGCGCTGACAATGATCAACCCAGCCATAGGTATCCCAATAGTCGACAAGCCCAACATCACGCGCAAAATCTTTAAACGCAGGGTGTTTGCGGGCATTTTCGCCGTATGGGGACCACAGGTTTCCAAGAGATATTTCGTTCCATGGCGAACTAATTTCCTTGAAAACTTCGAATGCCTTTTCGGGTTGACCAAGCCTCACCAGAAAGTATGGAATCAACCCTTCTTTTAAGGGCTCGCCATTGTTGAGATGCTGATCAATAATAGACAGCGCTTTATCGCGTTCGATCTGGCTTTCACTTAGAGACCCTGCCAGCAAAACATCAATTTCTTCGTTGGAGAACTCGGTAATGACACCTAGTTTGAAGATGGGTCCAATCAATCTCTGCGCACGCTCTGAATTTCCTCTGACAGCAGCAGCTTCACCCAATATCCAGTTAGCTGGCAGAAAGCCCAACATCAACGCCTGCCGAGCAAGGTTTTCCCCTTTGTCGACATTGTTCTGCATAATGTGAAAGTAGGCAAGGCCGTTCAATCCGTAAGGAAACTTGGAATCAAGCTCGACAACGCGCTCAAAGTAAGTTTGTCCTTCACTCAGGCGTCCAACCTGTAAAAGACCAAGGCCATAGTAATGGAGGATTTCTACATTGCGTGGGTCGAGTTCAACGGCGCGATCCAGAGATTTTTGCATCTGGACATATTTACGTTGCTGCATATATGTAGCGCCGAGAATGGCATGACCGTCTGCTAGATCAGGGTCAATGCTGATCGCGCGTAGAGCGTTCGTCTCAGCCTTTATCCAGTGCTCCTCAAGATCGACATCGACATAAGTTGGCATTTGCATATAGGCTTCGGCCAAAGCGGCCCAGGCGCGTGCAAACTTAGGGTCTTTCTCAAGTGCTGCTTCATAGAAAGCAATTGCTCTTGGTAGAGCATCGCCTACGCGTGGTATGCTGGCTTCATGCCCTTGAAGATAAAGGGCATAAGCTTCAGGGCTGGTTGTTGCTTTTTCAACCAGCCGTTCCCCTGCGTTGTTATTCAGAACGATCTCAAGTTCTTCTGAAACTGCGCGGGCGATCTTCTCCTGAACGTCAAATATGTCTGCAACAGCATCATTATAACTTTCGGACCAGATCACATAGCCGTCCGAGACTTCGACAAGCTGAACAGATATACGAAAGCGGCCTTCCTGTTCTCTGATAGACCCGGTCAGGACGTGGTCAACGTTCAAAGATGCGCCGATGAGCTCCAGGTTGCCGGCGGACTGTTTCATGGCAAAGGAAGAAGTTCGCCCGGCAACCCGCAAATCTTCTAACTTAAATAAAGCGTTGAGTAGTTCTTCTGCAATGCCGTCGGCAAAATAGCCCTGATCCTGATTGGCGCTTAAATCAGTGAAGGGCAGAACAGCAATAGAGATTTTCTCCTCACCGTGGAAGTGGCTTGTATCGGTAAGGTCGCCGGTTGTTTGTTCCAGTTCTTCAAGCGGTACTGATGATGCATCAACCGCAGCTGTTTGATCACTTTGTCTGTCTGGTGTCAGAAAATCAGCACCAATCAAGGCAAGGACAATCGCCGCAGCGCCATATATCGCGTAATCGAACTTGAACCCAGACTTCTTACCGGTTTCACCGATGGGCACTTCTACAGAGCGTTTTGACCATAACCCCCAGTTTATGAGCATGATCACTGGGAAGAAGATAACCAGCAGTAATACCATGGCTGAGTTGACCCAGTCTGGCAGGTTCAATGCGGGTACCATCACCTCTGCGATCTGCATAATGATCCAGCTGACCATCAGATAAATGACCACAACGCGGGTGATTGGACGATCGGAGAGGGCGGCGAGTAATTTTTCCATAAAAGTGATGTTATCCCGGCAGCTAGCTAAGGAGCAAGGCTTTGGCGCAATGGGTTTGCTTTTCTGATTGTGCCTGCTAGCTTCTCTTCAGGGAAGACTATTGGGAGAGTATAAAGTGGTGAAAATTTACTCTGCTTTACTTGCTATTACTTCTTTATTTTTAGGACCAGCATACGCCTTGCCTCCGATAGAAGCGTACGGTGAGCTGCCTTATGTGAGTGATATGTCGATATCACCTGATGGTCAAAAGCTTGCTTATCTTGCCAACATAAATGGTCGGGACGTGATGACGGTTTATCGGCTTGGAGAGGGCCCTATAATGGCGGTCGGGACGGACGAAATCAATGCCCGTTATGTCCGCTTCGCGAATGATAAGTACGCTATTCTTGGAGCTTCCGAAGCAACCAGATTAGCTGGCTACACCGGCAGGTTTGATTTTACCGCTGCCTTTTCCATAAACCTTGAAAACCGTGACTTTGTTCAATTGTTACGCCGGACTGATGATCTCTATCCAGCACAATCCGGGCTCGGTAAAATTGTAGGCCACGTAGCTGGTGAGGACCGCGTTTTCATGCCAGCCTATATAGGGGGTGGCGACGATCCACTTTATAGCCTTCTCAAGGTTGATTTGGATACTGGGCGTGGGCGCAGTTTTGTTCGTGGGCGTTCGACGACGATTGATTGGTTCGTGGACCAGAATGGAGACGTGCTTGCGCGTGAGGATTACAATAATCGCCGTAATGAGTATAAGCTCTGGACACGCGATGGCCGAGACTGGGTCCTTTTCTACGAACAAGAAAGTGAACTCGTTCCATTTTCTGTGGTTGGTGTTAAGCAGGATAAATCCGCACTCATTGTAATTTCTGTAAGTCCTAGTGGCTATGATGTTATATATGAACTTGACTTTGAGGGAAATTTTTCGTCGGAAGTATTTGCGAAACCGGATGCCAACGTTGAGCGCGTTCTTACTGACCCAAACCGTATAGTTTATGGTGTGCAATATGGCGGCTTGCGTCCCTCATATGAGTTCTATGACGCTGATCTCACGCGCGCTATGCAACGTATTCAGAATACTTTTGCAGATAGTTCTGTCTTCTTTGAAGGTGCGGACGAATCTTTTCAGGATTTGCTAGTTTTTGTCACTGGGGGTGGTTCTTCCGGTGAATACTATATGTATGATCGACGAAAAGATGAGCTAAAGCGTGCGATAAGCTCCCGGCCAGAGATCGGGCCTGAATTCGTCGCACCTGTTGATACTATCGAATACAAAGCGCGGGATGGCCTGGTCATCCCTTCTATCCTGACGTGGCCGTTAAACCGTACACCTGAAGAACGTCAGAATATGCCTCTTATTGTTATGCCGCATGGTGGGCCTGAGGCCTATGATGGGGTGGGTTTTAACTGGAGGGCGCAGTATTTTGCGAGCCGGGGGTATCTTGTTCTGCAGCCGAACTTTCGCGGTTCTGATGGTTTTGGTAGGGATTTCCTTTTGGCTGGTCGTGGAGAGTGGGGCGGTAAAATGCAGGATGATGTGACGGATGGTGTGCAGGCGCTGATTCGTGGTGGCTACGTCGATCCTGAAAGGGTTTGCATCATCGGAGCCAGTTACGGCGGTTACTCCGCACTGGCTGGCGGTGCATTCACACCAGACCTTTATAGATGCGTTGCTGCAATAGCGCCTGTAAGTGATTTGCCGCGTATGTTGGATGACGAGCGTCGGGACCGGGGGCGCGATCATTGGGTCTATTCTTACTGGCAGGCGGTCATTGGTGACCGGCTCGAGGAGCGCGCAAAGCTGGATCAGATTTCACCTGCCAATCATGCTGCATCGTTTAAGGCGCCAGTGCTGCTTATACATGGGCGGGATGATACAGTTGTGCCGATCCGGCAAAGCGAGATCATGGAGCGCGCATTGCGTCGTGAAGGTAAACAGGTAGAGCTGGTGCGTTTGCGTGGTGAGGATCATTATCTATCGTCTAGTGAAACACGCCTTGAAACACTGAAACTTCTCGATGCTTTTGTGCAGGAGCATCTGGGGCCTGCACTCTGAGGCAGGCCTGACTCTTAACTGCTCAGGGCTGCTTCCGTTTCGCGGGCCTGATCGAACTGCAGGCGCGCAAGACGTGCATAGAGGCCATCCCTTTCGATGAGCTCTGTGTGCGTTCCTTCTTCGATGATCCTGCCTTCATCCATCACGATGATCCGGTCGGCAGAAAGAACAGTCGCAAGCCGGTGAGCGATCACTAGCGTTGTTCGGTCTCGGGATATTTCGGCAAATGCGCGCTGGACGGCCTGTTCGCTTTCGGCATCAAGGGCGCTGGTGGCCTCGTCCAGTAAGAGTACGGGGGCATCACGCAATATTGCCCGCGCAATAGCAATCCGCTGACGTTGGCCACCTGACAATGTTGTGGCGCGCTCACCAAGGTCTGTGTCGTACCCTTCCGGTAATCGCTTTATGAAGTCGTCTGCATAGGCGGCTTTAGCAGCAGCGATGACTTCGGCGTCGCTGGCATCAATCCGCCCGTAGCGGATGTTGTCCATGGCTGAGCCGGAGAACAATGGGGTGGCTTGCTGAACAATCGCGAATTGCCGCCTCAGGTCTGAGGGTGACAAGTCGAGATAGGGTTTAGTGTCGATACTGAGTGTGCCTGTCTGCGGATCATAGAAGCGTAACAGTAACTGGAATATCGTGCTCTTTCCGGCACCCGAAGGGCCGACCAGTGCTACTGTCTCGCCCGGCGAGACCGTGAATGATACTTCTTGTAGAACCAGGTCCTTCAACCGGCTTGGGTACGCAAAACTGATACTATCAAAACGTACCTCTCCCAGCGCACGATCCATGCGTTTAGCGCTGACAGGTGCCTTGATATCCGGCACCTCATCCAGCAATTCCATCAGGCGTTCTGTTGCGCCAGCAGCGCGCAAAAACTCTGCCCAGGTCTCCGTCAAAAAGCCTGCCCCGGACACCGCGAAAAAGGCGAGCATGGAAAATTGCAGGATCTCGCCGGCGCTGATATTGCCGCGCGTCACTTCGCTGGCGCCGTACCAGAAGATGAAGATCATCGCCACCAGACCACCAGAGAAAATAATCGCTGTCATAAAGCTGCGGGCGAGCAGACGGGAACGGTTTGCTGAAAAAGTGTTCTCGGCTGTTGCACCGAAAGCAGCCCGCTCTTCTTCTTCGCGGGTGAAGGCCTGAACTGTTTGAATGGCCCCGAGGCTTTCGCCGGCCCGAGCGGACGCATCCGCCAGACGGTCCTGACTGTCTCGCGAGAGCCGCTGAATGCGTCGCCCAAGGAAGATTGCCGGCAATACAACAAGGGGCCCTATTGCAATAACCATGAGTGTTAGCTTCCAGCTAACCAGCAGCATTAAGATTAAAGCTCCGATTGTCGTTGCGATGGAGCGCAAAGCGAATGAGACGGAAGAGCCAATCACGGTTTCGATAAGCGTCGTGTCAGTTGTCAGGCGAGATAGAACTTCCCCTGTCCGTATACGCTCATAGAATGTTGGACTGAGAGAAAGAAGGTGGTCATAGACGGCACGGCGCAGGTCTGTGATGACGCGCTGCCCGAGCACACTGACATGATAAAACCGCAAGGCGCTGGTAACTCCTACCAGCACAGCGAGAATGACAGCGAGTCTGAAATAGGAACTGATAGAAGCGGGGTCACCGAGGGCAAAATTATCGCAATAGGCAAGGGCTGCGGCATTGTCGCCAAACCCGCAGTCGACCAACAAGCGCGCGGCCGACGGAAGGGCGAGACTTAAAAAGGCGGCGACTACCAGAAAGAACAGGAAAATGGCAATTCTGCCGGGATAGCGGGCAACGAAAGGCCATAGCCGGCTGAGTGGCTTAAGCGAACTCGATTTGTCACGATGTTCCTTGTCGCGGTTTAGTTCCGCCATAAAGCCTTCGCCAGCGCCGCGACCGGCTGTCTCCTGCGTTGTGTCTGACATTCGCGGCGTCTCCTTTTGGCCGCTAACATCAAGACGATGAAAGGGCATAGTGCGGTTGGTCGGCTTCTGGTGAGGCGTAGCAGGATCTGCCATGTATTTGGAAAAGTTTCACCTCTCCTTCCTCAGAAAAGCGAGAAAATTTTTGTCATCATCTGGCAGCAGTGCATAGATCTGACGGTATCAGGGGCGCACATGCCACGCAGAAAGACGTTAGCCAAATTGTCAAAGAGCCGTCATTTTGAGTCAAAACGACAAATGTGAGGCGGGTATGTCTCAGTGATATAGAATATAGATCAAAAAAAGAACAAAGTCAATTATTATTTTATGGTTTTGATCGCTAAGTCCCAGTATTCGCGTTATTTTAGGCAGGCATAAGATTTCTTACTAATCCGTCATCGGGGTCATATTTTCTTGCAAGCCTCTGTCTGTGCCTGCATTGTCACGAGATAATGGGTAAAAACCAGGGGTACTTACATGCGCATTTTACGCCTTGAGCAGCTTTCGCTGTCGTCTAACCATGCCTGGATGCTTGGCATTCTAGGATCCTTTTCGCTTCTTCTAGCCACTACAGCGCCAGTTCAGGCGCAGGACGATGATGAGGAAGAAGATGATGCTGAAACTATAGAAGAGTTCACAGAGGACTTTGATCTGATTGACGGTATTTTTCCACTTTATCAGGATCCGGAAGACGGCTCTTTATACATGGAAATTTCCGATGACCAGCTCGGTGAAGAATTCATTGTGTATTCGCACACTGAAAATGGTGTTCTCTCAGCTGGCACGTTCAAAGGAGCCTATCGCGATCAGCGTATCATCAGTTTCGAGAAGCATTATAATTCTATTGAGGTCGTGGAGCGTAACACGTCTTTCTATTTCGATCCCGAAAATGAGTTGTCCCGGGCCGCGGATGCGAACATCTCTGATGCGATACTGTCTGTTGTAGATGTTGATGCTGAAAACGAAGGAACAGACGGTGATGACGCCACAGCGGCTCGTTATCTTGTTAAAGCCGACGGCCTCTTCCTCACAGAGGATCTGCATCAGGTAAAGCCATCTCCTAATCCTGAGGCGCCACCGTTCAGTTTCTCACTCGGTGGTTTGGCTAGTGACAGGACCAAGTATGATGATATCCGCAACTATCCTGAAAACCTCGATGTGGTTGTGGATTATGTGTATACAAACCCAGCACCAATAGCTTTTGGTAGCGAGGCTGTCACAGACGCGCGTTCTGTCACAATCAAAGTGCAGCATTCAATCCTGGCAATGCCAGAAGAAGGCTTTGTGCCAAGGTTTGATGATTATCGTGTTGGTTATTTTCTTGACCGCGTGACGGACCTCACTGACCCATCGTCTACGCCTTATCGTGATCTTATCAATCGCTGGCGTCTCGAGAAACAGGACCCGGAAGCAGAGATTTCTGATCCGGTTAAGCCGATTACATGGTGGATCGAAAATACAACGCCTGAGGAGTATCGTGATACTATCCGTGATGCGACTCTGGCCTGGAACGAGTCATTTGAAAAAGCCGGTTTCTCGAATGCGATTGAAGTGAAAGTTCAGCCTGATGATGCTGACTGGGATGCGGGCGACATTCGTTATAACGTACTGCGCTGGACATCTTCGCCAATACCACCGTTTGGGGGGTATGGGCCGAGTTTCACCAATCCGCGTACCGGAGAAATTCTGGCTGCAGATATTATGCTCGAGTATGTCTTTCTGACAAATCGTATGTTCTTTACGGATTTGTTTGAAACAACTGCTTCTGCATCAATGTTCCCATCGCATAATCATGATCATGAGAATTGCGAGTTTGGTCATATGCTGCAGCAAAATCTTATGTTCGCAAGCATGGCGGCCATGCGCGATGGCCTGACAGCGACCGAGCAAAGTGAACTGGTTGATCAGGGCATTTACTATCTGATCTTGCATGAGGTTGGTCACACACTGGGCCTTAATCACAACATGAAAGCCAGCATCATGTATGGTCCAAAGGAAGTGCACGATGCTTCTGTAACCAACGGGATCGTCGCTGGTTCTGTGATGGATTATCCCTCTTTGAATGTTGCGCCGCTTGGTATGGAGCAAGGGGATTACACCAACACGAGACCGGGTCCTTATGATGACTGGGCAATTATCTTTGGCTATTCGCCTGATATGGATGATCCGGCAATGCGCAACGCACACCTTGAGCGATCACTGGAACCTGGCCTTGCATTTGGTAATGATGCTGATGATATGCGGGCCGCTGGTGGCTGGGGTATCGATCCGCGTGTGATGATTGGTGACATGTCTAATGACATGATTGTTTACGGTCGTGACCGCACGGAGTTGACCCGTGATCTGATGGGGCGTCTTCTCGATAAATTTGACGAGGAGGGTAGCAGCTATCAGGATGTTGTGTCTGGCTATCTTGTCTTAACCGGACAGCAGTCTGCCATGGCGCGTTCTGTGTCACGTCAGATCGGCGGCATTTATGTCGAGCGGGCTGCGCAGGGGCAGGCTGGTGCAACGCAGGCCTTCACGCCTGTACCACGTGCACAGCAGGAAGCTGCGATGGCATATCTGGCTGATGAAGTATTTGCACCAGAGGCTTTTGCTGTTCCGGCAGATCTCGCTGCGATGCTACAAAGTCAGCGCCGCGGGTTCGACTTCTTCGGTGTGACAGAAGACCCCAAGATTCATGAGCGTGCGCTCGGTATTCAGCGTGATATCCTCACGCATTTGACAAGTGCGTCTGTGCTGAATCGCATGACGAACTACCAGATTTACGGTGGTGAGTATTCGGCTGCAGAAATGTTGCTTGATCTGAATGAGGCAATCTTTGGTGGGGATCTGACAGGCAATCCGAACACATTCCGCCAGAACTTGCAGGTGCTCTACACTGGGCAACTGGTAGCTGTTCTGGAGATGGGAGAGCACAGCAACGTCTCCCGTTCAGCTGCGCTGGGGGCGATCATGGATATCAATAATCGCCTCGGGTTGATTGCTTTTGGTCAAAGTGATGACGCTAAAGCACACCGCGCGCATATCCGGGCGCTCGTGAATAGTGTTCTGGATGATTAACGGATAAGGCCTGTTTCCTTATGGCGGAGGCAGGCTTCATTTCGCATTGACGGCGTCATAATTTGTCATTATGACGCCGCTTCTTTTCCAAACCCGGGCAGAAGATCTGGGAATAAAAAGGATCCGTTGAGGCGAAACAGCCTCGTAGAAAAGGAAGTCGAATATGTATGCAGTCGTAAAGACTGGCGGCAAGCAATACAAAGTTGCCGCTAATGATGTTATCAAGGTTGAAAAGCTGACTGGAGAGCCAGGCGATGTTGTCACACTTGACGACGTTCTGATGGTTTCTGGTGACAGTGGTGTCACTGTTGGCAGCCCGCGTGTAGATGGTGCTTCTGTAGCGGCAGAAATACTTGAACAGGCGCGCGCTAAAAAGATCGTTGTTTTCAAGAAACGTCGTCGCCAGACATATCGCCGCAAAGCCGGGCATCGCCAGCACCTTACTGTGCTGCGTGTAACAGACATTCTTACTGGTGGTGCTAAACCTGCTGCCAAGAAGAAAGCTGCGCCGAAGAAAGAAGCAGCCCCTGCTGCGGAGAAGACCGAGATCAAGGATGATGTATCGTTGATCGGTGGCGTTGGGCCCAAGCTAAAAGAGAAGCTTGAAGGTTACGGCATTACATCCCTCAAGCAGATTGCTGAGATGGATGCAGCTGCAATCACCAAGATGGATGATGAACTGGAATTGCGTGGTCGCGCTGAGCGCGAAGAATGGGTTGAGCAAGCCAAGGAATTGCTGGCTGGCAAACCGCCGCGCGCTAAAGTAGATCAGGCCGCTGCGGCGAAATCTGAAGAGGAGTAAAGGCAATGGCACACAAGAAAGCAGGCGGTTCGTCCCGTAACGGTCGCGATTCAGAAGGTCGGCGTCTGGGCGTCAAAAAATATGGTGGTGAACTGGTTATCCCGGGCAACATCATTATTCGCCAACGTGGCACAAAGTTTCATCCGGGCGATAATGTAGGCATGGGCAAAGATCACACGATCTTCTCCAAAGTTACAGGCAATGTTTCATTCCGCCGTACGCGCGACGACAAGAGTATCGTTAGCGTGGACCCGATTGAGGCTGAATAACCTCCGTACACTTCTGTAGAGTTGCACAAGGAGGGCTACGGCCCTCCTTTTTTGTTTCAAGCATGTGAGTCTGATATGGCAGATATTATCAAGACAGAAAGGCTTAGTCTGCGTCCATTGGTACCAGAAGATGCAGAAGCGTATTTTCAAGTCGTAAATGATTATGATGTCGTGAAGATGACAGCGACCTGGCCATGGCCTGTCACTGAGGAATATGTTCACCAAAGGTTGGTAGAAAGTCAGGACAGGGACCAGGCACGCAACATAGGTCTAGGCATTTTCCTCGACAATTTGCTCATCGGTAATATGGGCGGTCATCTGGAAGGGCATGAGGTGACTGGTGATGAGGTAATCTGGA
>JALEGM010000306.1 GCA_022763145.1 Aquisalinus sp.
ATCCGGGTATCGCAATGACTGGTAAACTATCTGTTAACGCTTTCTGCCTAATTCTTAACCAAGGTAAATCCCGCAGGAAGCGGGGCTATTGTTCCTGGAAGAGCAGGCAAAGCAGGATGAGTTTATTCGCCACATGGCAGTCACTGCCTCTGCAGAACAGAATCTTTTCTGTTGGCGCGGTGCTGGCCACTTTCGCCATGCTCGGGTTGTTGATGCAACAAACGACCAAGCCGCAGATGGCGTTGCTTTACTCCGGTCTGGAGCCTTCGGCTGCTGGCGAGGTGATCGCTGAGCTGGAAGGGCTTGGCGTGGCTTATGACGTGCGCGGTGAGACTATTTATACCGATGCCTCGCGACGTGACATGCTACGCCTTGAACTGGCGCGGCAGGGCCTGCCCCGACAGAATATCTCCGGTTACGAATTGCTTGATAATCTGAACAGTTTCGCGATGACCTCGGAAATGTTCAACACGGCTTATTGGCGTGCAAAAGAAGGAGAGTTATCGCGCACCATTATGTCATTGCCAACGGTGACAACAGCGCGCGTTCATATTGGTACGGCGAAGCAATCCTCCTTCTCACGCACGCCGAGAGCACAGACCGCTTCGGTGACAGTGACCACGACCAACAGAATGGATCCGCAACAGGCAAGAGCTGTACAATATCTGGCAGCACTTGCAGTATCTGGTCTTGCTGCTGACGATGTGGCTGTGATTGATACGATCCATGGTGTACTTGCCGGCCCTGGCGCAACAAATGAGATGATAGGCGGCGCAGCAGACACGGATGAGCGCGGGCAGCGCATTGAACAGGCGCTTGTCTCCCTTCTGGAAGCGCGGGTTGGGCCTGGCAATGCACGTGTTTCTGTTAGTGTAGAAATTGATCGTAATCGGGAGGTTGTGTCAGAACGCGTGTTTGATCCTGAGTCTCGTGTGATCAAATCTCGGACGGCCAGCGAGATGTCAGAAACGAGCAACGGGACTGGCCCTGCGAATGTGACCGTGGCGAGCAATCTGCCAGAGGGAGAAGGCGCTGGGGGCAGTTCTTCCAGCTCAGATCGTTCTGAAACGACAGAAGACACCCAATATGAAATTTCTGAAGTGCGGCGCGAAGCGGAAAAACTGCCTGGTAATGTGAGCCGGATGACCGTTGCAGTTCTTCTCAATGATGTTGTGATCACAAGCACGGAAGGCGAAGTAACAGCGCAGCCACGAACTGCTGAAGAGCTCGCCGACTTGCAGGAACTGGTTTCAGCCGCAGCTGGGATCAATACGGCGCGTGGTGATGTGTTGACGATTAAAAGTCTTGCTTTTTCTACCGTACCTGAAATTGAAGGCCCTGCGGCACCAGGGGCGGCACAACAATTTATCAGCACACATCTGTGGAGCATGATCCAGATTGGTGTGCTTGCTGTTGTGGTCATTGTACTTGGTCTTTTCGTCGTTAAGCCATTGCTGACCCCTCAACCGGCGCCACCAGCCATTGCGGAGGCCCCGGCCCTGCAACTGGCGGATGGAACTGTCGCGGGTACGGCAGCGGCTACTCTTGCTGATCCTAATGCGCAAAATGCTGGCGCGCTTCAGCCACCGGCTGGCAGCGTTGCTGCCGCGGGTATGCTTGAAAATGCGAGTGCAGAAGAACAACTTGCCGGGAGTATCGATCCGGTGGACCGTTTGCGCGACCTGACAGCTGAAAAGCCGGATGACGCAGCGGCTCTGTTAATGTCATGGCTTGAGGAAGAGGGGAGGGTTGCTTCCTGATGTCTGAAGCACTGCTTTCCAGCCTCAAGGTTTTTCCGGTACGCGCCCCCAGAGAAAAAGCGGCTGGTGAAGACCCTGATACGATTCGTCAAGCGATACGTGATGAGGCCTATACGAATGGCTTTGAAAAGGGATACGCCCAAGCCGAAGCTGATCTGGCCGAACGACAGGACAAGACTGAAAGTGCACTTGCGGACCTTCTGGGTAAGGTCGATATGCTCGCTGCCTCAATCGAGACAGAGCATCACCAGGCGCTTCGGAGAATATTGATTGACGTGTTGCCTGCGCTGGCAGAGCAGCAGGCTCTCGATGAGATTGCCGAGATCATAAAAGAGGCCGGGTCTGTCGGCCTGGCGGGTACAATCACTGTGCAAGCGAACGCAAAAATGCGCGCGGCACTTGAAAGCAAGGTTACAGATCAGGCGTTGCGGGGGCGATTATCTTTTCAGGAAGTGCCGCAACAGGCAGATTACGTAATCGACCTTGCATGGGAAAATGGTGGTGCACAGATTGACACAACCGTTGTGATAGAAAAGTGCCTGGGAGTGCTTAATGCAGATACGTCCGGGCCAGAGATCGTGAATAATGCCGGAAAGCAGGTAGGCGATGAGCACGGAAGCTGAAGAATCAGAAATCAGTATTGAAAATGCAGCAGTTGAAACTGCCGATAGTGATGGTCCGGGTGGTGACGGCGCGAGTGATCGTCGCGACAGCACTAATGAGAATGCCTATCGTCGCTCGATTTACAGCATTCCGGTGGAAGTGCTTGTGACGATCGGAACAGCACGCCCAACAGTGGCAGAGTTACTTCAGATGAAGCGCGACTCCCTGATTCAGCTTGATAGTCGGATTGATGACCCTGTGGAACTTTATGTTGATAACCGGGTTATTGCGCGGGGCGAACTGATTGAGTCGGACGATGGCGATGGTTCCATCGGTGTACGCTTGACCGAGATAGTGGACACAGCCGAAGACATGGTGTGATGCCAAAACCGGGCTTGAAATTATTGCTCTGTCTGCTGG
>JALEGM010000307.1 GCA_022763145.1 Aquisalinus sp.
AAAATGTCAGCGAAAGTGTCTTCCTGCAACCGTTTGATGCAAAGCCGGCCCAGGTCTCGGCAGAAGACTTTGACGCGCTGCGCGAGCAGGCAGCAGGCATTGTCGCTGCGCAAGTTATTCCAGCTTTCAAGACGTTTGAAGCATTCTATATGGAGGAATACCAACCGGCCTGCCGCGAACTGGTAGGCACGAACACGATGCCGGGCGGTGATGCCTATTATGCGCACCGGGCACGCCTGTTCACAACAACAGATATGACACCGGATGAAATCCATCAGATCGGCTTGCAGGAAGTCGCACGCATACGTGCCGAGATGGAAGAAGTTATTACCGAGGCCGGCTTTGAAGGCACCTTTGCCGAATGGCTGGAATATCTCGCTACGACACCTGAATTCTATCCGAAGACGGGTGCGGAACGTATGGAGATTGCCGCAGCCATCTCAAAGCGCATGGATGGGGAGTTACCGAAACTGTTCGGTCGTTTGCCGCGTATGCCATACGGCTTGAAGGAAATTCCGGCAGATATCGCAGAGAAAACCACAACGGCTTACTATAGTCGTCCAGCTGGTGATGGCACGCGTGCTGGTTTCTACTTCGTGAATACATCGCTTCTTGATACGCGTCCGAACTACCAGCTTGAAGCCTTGTCTCTGCATGAGGCCGTGCCGGGGCACCACCTGCAGATTGCGCTGGCACAGGAACTGGAAATGCCACCGTTCCGTCGCTATAGCGGGTTCACTGCCTTTATCGAGGGGTGGGGGCTTTACTCCGAGCGCCTCGGCCTCGAAGTTGGCTTCTATGATACACCTTACACGAACTTTGGCCGCTTGTCTTATGAGATGTGGCGCGCCTGTCGCCTGGTTGTGGATACCGGGCTTCATTCCAAAGGGTGGACCCGTCAACAGGCGATTGATTACATGGCCGAAAACAGCGGTCTGTCCATGAACAACGTCACCACTGAAGTGGACCGCTATATCACCTGGCCTGGTCAGGCGCTGGCCTACAAGATTGGTGAGTTGAAAATCAGGGAATTGCGTGCCTATGCCGAGGACGAGCTGGGTGCTGACTTTGATATTCGTGCCTTCCATGATGTTGTGCTTGGCAGCGGCGCAATTCCGCTCTCAATATTGGAAGACCTTGTGAAGGATTGGGTTGCCGAGCAGAAAGAAAGCTGAAGCCAGGCTATCTGCTAAAGATTTATGGCGTAATTGGGGATAATGGTGCGTATTATACTGAGTATATTGAAATGGCTGGGGCTAGGACTGCTGGCGATCATTGTCCTGTTGCTGGGCTTTATTTTTATTCCGCCGTGGTTTGCCGTCATGCAGGATGAGAGTTCTGCCGCGCCTTATGTGGCATATCTTGAGGATAACCATTTTGTGGTTGAGGGAGAACGGCCTGACTTTCAGTTTGCGTCCGGTTTTTACGATCACAAGATTTTCCTGCTGTCAGAAATCCATGGCTACGCTGCACCGCAGGAGCTGGATTTTCAGTTGCTCCGCCATCTGAACGAGAAAGAAGGTGTACGCTATTATCTTGCCGAGATGGACCCGGCACAGGCCATGGCGGTCAATATCTTTCTGGAACTCGATGACGATACCTATCTGCGTGAAGTGTTTGAGTATTATGCGGACCAGTCTGCGCAATGGGGCAATAAGGAGTTTTTTGCCAAGATTGAGAAAATCCGTGACTTGAATGAGCAGCTTCCCGCAGATCGAAAGATATACTTTATCGGCGTCGACAGAATTTATGACGCTGCCTTTGCAAGGCGGATGCTGGTCCTGATAACGGCCCAGCAGGATCAGGCTGAATATGCCGATATTGAAGCGTACCTCTTAAAAGCACTGGGATCAGAGCCGGATTTACCGCCTTATGAAGAGGCCACACAGGACACATATCCAATCAGCTGGATTCCGGTGCAGCTGTTCAATGCGCAACTTGCCCTGACCATGTTGCAAAAGGAGCAATTGGGTAGTCGTTATGACAATATCATCCCCAACATCAGAGCTGCGATGGAATCGACCGGGCCGGATGAAAAATTTTACGGGTTGTGGGGCATTTTTCACGGCATTCAGGTGACCGTAAATGACCTCAAACCGCTCGCCATGCGCCTCGAAGAAGCAAGCGAAGGCGAGCCGGTTGTGACCATAGCCGCTCTTTATGCAGAGGGGTCAATGTCAATGATGCCGAGCGAGTTTCTGGCGCCGGTTGTCACCCCACCGAACAATGAGGCTTATACATTGCTGCCTGCAAATAATGATGATGTGTATCTATATTACATGCGCGGCGTGCGTGATTTGAAGAAAGTTGCCGGAGATGCTTCCGTCACAATTTTTGATATGGGGGCGGAAGGGTCTCCATATCAGACCTCGGACCGGCTCATGAAGTCACGCGGTTTCCTGACGCATATGCAGACGTTCAATGTGCAAGGAAATACGGCAGATGCGGTAGAATACATCGCCCTTTTTCAGGGATCACCGGCGCTCACGCCATGGCGCGGTGAGGCCTATGACATCACCGCAACGCAGTAACCTGGGGCATCTCTAGCGGCGAGCTTGCCGGGCAGCGCGTTCCGTGACCACCCAGTCAAGGGTCTGATCGTTCTTGCCGTGTGGTACGAACTTTGTCTCCTGTCCGGCATAGGCATACCCGACTGCCGTCACGTCACGCCTTGCCCGGTAGGCAGCCAACGTCCGATCATAATATCCACCACCCATACCAAGCCTCTTGCCATCAGGGCTGTAGGCGAGGAGGGGGCAGAGCAGAATGTCCGGTTCGCATAGAAGCGCGCCGTCGGGGGGTGTCATAATGCCGAACCGTCCTTCCGTCAGGTCCATGTCCGGGGTGTACGCCCGAAATATCAACGGGGCATCTTTGCGTTCAATGACCGGCAGGCAGATGGTGATGTCGTCAGCCCACAGCGCCTCTGCCAGTGGCCAGGTATCCAATTCGGCATTGACCGGAAAGTATAGACTCACGACCTGTCCGGGTTGTGGCCGTAAGGCACTCATAAAATGCGCTGCCGCCTGTCGCGGCGCATGGGGGCGCGTCTTCGCCAGCTCCTCGCGCACTTTCCGCGCATGGGGGCGCATGAATGCTTTGGGGTCAGCTATCTTGCGCAGGTCCAGCTCGGGGAAGATCATGAAAAGATCGCTCTCAAAATAAAAGTGCCACCCTGGCCGTTGGACATGTGTTTTCGCCCTGGACCCGAAGGTTCAGGTGGGCGCCGCGTATGCAAGACCACGGTCGA
>JALEGM010000308.1 GCA_022763145.1 Aquisalinus sp.
AGACAGGTTAAAGGGCAGTTACTGAGCGTGAACACACAGGGATCAAAACGTACAGATTTCGTATAACAATTTCCACATGTTCTCGTTGAGTTCTGATTTGTTTGGTGGTTTTTCTGGCCACATTGTGACAGGTTGCACTTAAGGCTTTGTCTCTAACCCATTGATTTAATTGGGCTCTGGCGGAGACGAAGGGATTCGAACCCTCGATACGGTTTAAGCCGCATACTCCCTTAGCAGGGGAGCGCCTTCGACCACTCGGCCACGTCTCCACTGGCGAAACTGCCAGATTTCGACAAAGATGCAAGCTAGAACATGACTTTTCTCGGCAAAGGCCTGCAGAATTTGCTGGTAAGTGGCAGATTGGAGCTAAAACCGCTGATAAAGCGTCACCATCAACTGGCGCAGGCTTATTTAGGCTGGCCCCCTCAGAGGTGTATTGAATTAAAATAATGACCGCTCTCGAGCATGGACAAGTTACCTAGCAGTCCTGACCTGACAGTTGCTGATTATTCAGATCATCTGCTTCGAGATACACGCTCTGCTCACCGACCTTGCAATTATCGACAAAGGCATCATCTGTTTTTAAGACTGAGGCATCGTCGTTACGCTCGTAGAGAATAGACACTGGCATCAATTGATCGATCATCAGCCTGTCGGCTGTTGCCTGATCTTTGAGAGTTGATTGTCCGGCCACTGGCTGACGCAGCATATCTTCTGCCGTCATATGAGCGGCTATAAGGTATGCGGCTGGGCGTGACATATCTGTACCAGGGGCCAAGGTCGCTGTTGCTGTGTTTGCAGCGGGTGTAATAGCCTTTGTGGGGGGCGTGATACCAATAGCTGTCGTTGTGCCACCGCCACGAACGAGGTCGCGCGATAACTCGCCGGGGATCGGTTGTTCATTGATCCGAGCACGATATATCTGCACATTTTCCAGAACGCGTTGTACGTAGTTTCTGGTTTCACCGAATGGAATCAACTCTACCCAGTCTACCGGATCGACATCTGGTTGGCGCGGGTCTCCATAGGTGTCTACCCACTGGTCAACACGGTGGGGGCCAGCATTATAACCTGCCAGTGTCATGATGTAGGAGCCGTTAAATCGTTCCTGTAAGTGTTTCAGATGAGCTGAGCCAATTATCATATTGTAGGAAGGATCATCCAGAAGGCGTGAGCGGTAATAGGGCAGACCCTCCTTGCGCGCCGTAATTTGTGCGGTAGAAGCCAGTAGCTGCATGATTCCGCGTGCCTTGGCGGAGGAGAAAGCCTGTGCATTGAATTCGCTCTCCTGCCGCGACAGGCCGAGGATCAGCGCATGTTCTGCATATGCTTTCGCTTCATCGGGCACCGCAACAAGAGGATAAGAAACGCTTGGCGCATCGGCATTGCGGCGCACCGCTACTTTTCCGGCCCTTACAGATAGAAACACCATGCCCTGTTCGAACATGAATTCTTCATAAGCGGCATACTCTTCCGGTGACTGTAACTGATCGTCCAGTTGTCGCGCAAAGAAGATAAACTCTCGATCGCGGTTCAGTTCGGCGAGGATACGCATGGCGTAGACTACAGGTCTGGCATCGAAGATTATTTTTGCGTCTTCGGTCAACTCGGTCACAGGCGGGAAAGATGGTGCGCTGACATTATCCTGCACTTTTTCCCAAGCGAGCTGGCCGTAATATGTCAGTGGGTATTTTACGGCCACCTGATAGTGTAAGGAGGCTCGCGCTGGGTCACCGGACGCCTCAAAAGTTCTACCTAGCCAGTATTGCGCCCTGGCGAGGCTTATCGGAGCAGTCACGCCAGCATTCAGATAAGCAAAATGAGGGCGTGCGCGCTCAGGATCATTCAGGAAGCGCAAAGCGATCCAGCCTGCCTCGAACTCTGCGGCGGCAAAGCTGGCCCCCTCGATCAGGCCTGTGAATGCTGTCATCGCGTAGGCGTCTTCGTAAAACCCGTTCTTCAGCGCCCACCGCGCAAGCAATCGTTTCTCCGTCCACCAGCGCTCTTTATTGCGGATATCTTTCTCGGCAAAAGGGGCTTGCCGCGCATAGCTGATCGCGGTCAGTTCCTCTCCTTTTCGGCGATAGTAGCGTGTCACTGCATGGAGCACGCCTGAATCTGTTTTTTCCTCAGGTGTCAAACGATTGAATAGGGATATGGCATTGCCATCGGAGCGCAGCAGGGCAATGCGTGCCTCGGCCTTGCGTTTTTCGCTGGCTGACAGGTAGGGCAGAAGGCGCCTGGTGTTCGTGGCAACAATCTCGAAAAGCTGTCGGTCGGCTTTACGGGCATGGTCTTGTTCCGAAAGGTATGTTCCGTAATATCTGACAATTTCGCGTTCATTGGTTGAGCCCCAATCATGCTCAATCCAGGCCCTGCGTAAGTGAACTGCTGCCTTGTCTGTATCGCCAGTAGCTAGGAGAGCTTGCGCCAGTCGCAAATGGCCGGTGCCGGTGCGTGGCGTCTTGTTTGCGAAAAAGCTGAGGACCGGGGCAGAATCTGCATCTTCTGAGATGCTTTTCTCTGCCAGTTGCTGAATATAGCCGATGCTTGGCCAGTCCTGATGTTGATCGATAAAAAGCCCTGCGGCAACAAAGTTCAGACTCGGTGGGTTTTTTCTCAACCAGGCCCATTGCGCGAGGCTTTGGGCAACGGGGTCGGTCAGATTTGACCGCTGCTGACGCGCTTTGGACCATTGTCTTGCATCGAGAGCCTCAAAATAGGCTGCAAGAGCGTCGTAATCAGAAAGTGAGAGATAAACTGGCTCTGGTGGGGCGGGCTTGATTCGGGGCAGGGGGGCCGCAGTGGCCGTAGTCAAAATTGTCACTGCGACAAACATCGCAATAACTACGATATGCTGTCTCAATAAAGGCATGATCTTCAATTTGTTCTGCTCCGTCGAAACAGTTCATGTCGCCGTTATGGTGACAAAATTTGCGTGCAACCTAGAAAGACATGATAAACACACATCGCTGACCACCAAAAGAGGCTTTAGGGCAAGATTGTGGAAGGATGTTTCCTGACTATCCGTGGTTTGTCGCACAGTTTAAGAGGATGAGCATGACACTTACGACGCTTGAGCGCCTGACTGGTTCCATTACAGCACTTGTCACACCATTTCAGCATGGCACTATAGATGAAGATGCGTTCGCGAAGCTCGTCCAGCGTCAGATTGATGCCGGAACACATGGACTCGTACCGGTTGGAACCACAGGGGAGTCCCCGACCCTCACAAGCGCTGAGCATTGTCGCGTGGTCTCCATGTGCGTTGAGGCAGTAGCTGGCCGGGTGCCGGTTATCGCTGGAGCAGGGTCCAACAATACGGCAGAAGCGGTCTATTATGCTGAAGCTGCCGAGAAAGCGGGTGCTGATGCACTACTGTGTGTTACTGGCTATTATAACAAACCCTCCCAGGAGGGCTTATGGTTGCACTTCAAGGCTGTGCATGACGCGGTAGGGATTCCCATCGTTCTCTATAATATTCCCGGGCGGACGAATGTTGATATCCAGCCAGTGACAATGGAGCGACTGTCGCAGCTTGACCGGGTTGTGGCTGTCAAGGATGCGACGGGAGACCTTGCGCGGGTTGCCGTACAGCGCATTTTGTGTGGGGCCGATTTCATACAATTATCCGGAGAGGATATGACGGCGGTTGGCTTTAATGCCATGGGGGGGCGTGGCTGCATCTCGGTTACCGCCAATGTCGTACCGGAGTTATGCGCTCAATTACAAAATGACTGTCAGGCAGGCCGTTGGACTGAAGCACTGGAAGTTCAGGATAAGCTTGCCCCATTGCATGATGCGCTGTTTTCAGATACCAGCCCGGGCCCTGTTAAATATGCACTTTCCAGAATGGGACTTTGCGCTGCCGAAGTGAGATTGCCGGTAGCGCCTGTTTCAGAGGTGGCGCGACAGAAAGTTGATCGAGCGCTGGAAGGTCTGAAACTATTGTGATGGAATAATGGCTAAGGCAACCACAGCTGGTGGCAAGTCGGTGGCAGAAAACCGCAAGGCTCGGCACGAATATGAAATTGAGGAAGAGTTTGAAGCCGGACTTGTTTTGACAGGGACCGAAGTGAAATCCTTGCGCACCGGCAAAGCGAACATAGCGGAAAGTTATGCCTCACCCGAAACCGGGGAGGCGGGGGTAGAAATCTGGCTCATCAACTCGAATATTCCTGAATATCGACAGGGCAACCGCGAAAATCATGAACCCAAACGGAAGCGGAAATTGCTGCTCCATAAAAGAGAGGCCAACAAGCTTATCGGCGCTGTCGAGCGCAAGGGTTATACGATCGTGCCTCTTAGATTGTACTTCAATGAGCGAGGTATGGCGAAGCTGAAAATCGGTCTCGGCAAAGGCAAAGCCCTGCATGATAAACGCGCGACAGAAAAGAACCGGGATTGGGGTCGGCAAAAGCAGCGTCTTTTAAGAGACAGAGGCTGACTGTGAGCGAGCTGACTTTCGAAAAAGAATTTCCAGTGTTTGTAGGTCAGTTAAAAGGTCGGTATGCTGAACCCGGAAGATATTATCATACATGGCGGCATATCGAGGCAATGCTGAGGCATTGTCATTCTGTAGCTGATAAGTTGCAAGATCTGAGTGCTGTTGAGGTCGCCATTTATTATCATGATGCCATTTATGATCCTTTGTCAGCCTCTAATGAGCATGACAGTGCTGATCTGATGCAAAAAGAGTTGTCAGGCTACATTCCAGAAGGCGTGATTAGTGGTGCCGATACTATGATACGGGCGACGCAGCGGCATGAACTGCCAATACTTAAAGATAAAGCGCTGTATTCGGATTGTGCCTTTTTTCTTGATATGGACCTGTCAATTTTAGGCGCATCGGAAACTATCTACGATGCCTATGAAGTATATATCAGGCAAAAGTATCAAATGGTTCCGGAGGCTTTGTATGCTACCGGCAGGTGCAGTATTCTTGACGGTTTTTTGGAAAGAGAATATTTACATTATACTGATTACTTTCGTGATAAATATGAGGCTATTGCACGGAAAAATCTGCAGCGTGCCAAAGAGCATTTAAGCCATAGCTGAGCTGGCTTTCCCAAATACATCCTCAAACATGCTTTCGGTTAATCGGCCTGTGTTCGTATTGTACCGGGAGCAGTGATAGCTATCAATCATCATGATCTTTCTGCCTTCAACTGCCAGAGAATGTTCTGCGCCATGAGCGAACTTGTAATCAGCACGCTTATGGTCAAGGGCGCTCAGCGTATTTTCGTGGGCAATACGCCCAAGACAGATGATAACCTGCAATTGTGGTAAAGAAGTAATGCGTGCCGTCAGAAACGGACGGCAATTCTTCATTTCAGCGCCTATGGGCTTGTTCTGCGGTGGTACGCATCGGACAGCATTTGTAATCATCGTTCCTTTTAGGGTTAGGCCATCTTTCGGATTCGCGGCGTAATGCCCTGCAGCAAGGCCAAATTTCAGTAATGTCGCATAGAGGAGGTCGCCTGCCCAATCGCCTGTGAATGGGCGACCTGTTTTATTCGCTCCCTGAAGGCCAGGCGCTAAGCCAACAATTAACAGGCGCGTACTTTCAATGCCAGCTGCTGGTATGAAGGACGGAACGGCACCGTTAAACCAGTCCGGGTATTTTTGCTGATTATCTTCTCGAAAGCCAACAAGCCTCGGGCAGAGTTCACAATCCGCTCTCGGTTCTGCCAAACTATGAAGATCTGTCATCAATCTTCGAACTCATCCGCGAAGTCGTCTTCATAGGCATTATCTTTGCGCGGAGGCGCACCCTTGCGCCCGATGACCGACTGAAGATCAACAAGATCAATAAAATGATCTGCCTGGCGACGAATATCATCCCCGGCCATAGGTGGAGAAGTTTTGACTGTAGATACAAGAGTAACTTTAACCCCTTTGGCTTGTATAGCTTCGATGGCATATCGGAAGTCACCATTACCGGTGAAGATAACAGCCGCATCAAGTGAGTCTGACAGGGTCACCATGTCCACAGCCAGTTCGATATCAATTGACCCTTTAAAACGCTTCTTGCCCTGACTATCCGTGAATTCACGGGCAATCTTTGTAACCATGGTGTAGCCATTATAGTCGAGCCAATCTACGAGCGGGCGGAGCGGAGAATAATCCTGATCACGATCCTCCTGCATGGCTGTGTAATAATATGCTCGGATTAGCCGACTTTCATTGCGGGTTTTGCTCAGCAGTGTCTTGTAATCAATGTCGAACCCCAATGTTCTCGCTGTTTTATACAGATTAGCGCCATCTATAAAAATGGCACATTTGTCGTCTTCATCCAGACCGAGCCAATTCATCAGTATCATCCTTTGTATTATAAATGAGTATTATCATTGCCTGATTGGCAATCGTCGCAGACTATATATATTCCCGTCTCAAATCAAACCTGCAGAGGCTACGTGTGATAATCGTTGGACTAGGGGCCAACCTGCCCTGGTTGGGTCGAAAACCTATTGAAAATATACGACTTGCAATAAAGTCTCTCTCACGACTTGGTCCGTTGCACCTGCAATCGAACTTTTACAAGAGTATTGCTTGGCCAGATCCGTCAGACCCACCTTACGTCAATGCGGTCGTTACTCTGAAGGATGTTGACCTTGCACCTCACTCGTTTTTGCAGGCGCTTCACGTCATTGAAGCGGCATTTGGTCGTCGACGTAGCGAAATTGAAAGATATGCAGCACGCTCGCTGGATCTCGATTTAATTGCATATCACGACTCTATAATCCGTCCCGATAGAACGGGAGGGCTGATTTTGCCGCATCCGGCTCTTCCAGACAGGAGTTTTGTCTTGATGCCAATGGCAGAAATTCTGCCAGATTGGAAACACCCGGTTACCGGTATTACGTGTGGTGAAATGATTGGCAATATTGATACGCAAGGCACGGAGATTCTTAGTAATAACATTAAACATTCGTAAGATTTCTTGCATATTTTGTGCAGGCTCGATAGAAGACGCTCTGCCTTAATATCAGGAGAATTTAATGGCCCGTGTTACTGTCGAAGATTGCGTAGACAAGGTTGAGAACCGCTTTAACTTGGTGCTTCTGGCTGCGCACAGAGCTCGAACAATTTCAGCCGGAGCGCCGGTCACAGTAGATCGCGACAACGACAAAAATCCTGTTGTTGCTTTACGTGAGATTGCAGACGAAACAGTCGAAGTGCCTGTTATCGAAGATGATCTGGTAACCTCCATGCAGAAACAACTTGAAATTGATGAGCCTGAGGATGCTGAAGGCGCAGCAGCCGAGAAAGCTGACTTGCCAGAGCATGATACTGTTAGTGAGGACGATCTGCTTCGAGCGTTGCAGAATTCAGGGATGACACCAGTACAACCCGGTAATCGTAGCTGACCTGAGATGCCTGTCTAAATAATATGGCAGGCGAACCTGGTCGTTCAGGTCTAAAACATGGGTGTAGAAAATATCGGTACAGAGCAAACGGATGGCGCGGAAACACCTGTTCCGAACAGCGCACAGGAGAAACCTGCGCAGACGACAGAGCAGAGTTCTGGCGCAAAGAAGGTTATCTCGAAACAAAACCATCATGATCGACACGCGGCGGCGCCTGAAGAGGCACAGTTTAGTACTGTCATCGATGTTGAAAAAACGCCGAGTACAGCAGAGAATAAGGCGGACAACACCGGGAGCGATGCTCAAAAGGAAACTTCGGATCAGACGCCTGAGGCGGTAGAGCCAAGCCATGCGCACCCTGTTGGGTTTATTCGTCAGTATGAACTGATTGAACGCGTTAAAATTTATGATCCCAAGTGCAACGAAAGCCAGATTAATAAGGCTTATGTCTATTCCATGAAGGCTCATGGCGGGCAAACGCGCAAAAATGGTGATCCATATTTCACACATCCTATTTCCGTCGCGGCTATCCTTACTGAACTTAAAGCTGATCCTGAAACAATTATTACAGCACTCCTTCACGACACGGTTGAAGATACAGATGCGACAATCGAGGAGATAGAAGAGCTTTTCGGGCCGTCAGTTGCGCATCTAGTTGATGGTGTAACGAAGCTATCCCAGTATGAAATGTCCTCTGAAGCCACCAAGGAAGCTGAGAATTTCCGCAAGTTTGTTTTGGCCATGTCTCGGGATGTGCGCGTTTTGCTAGTCAAGCTGGCTGACCGGCTGCATAATATGCGCACACTGCATTATATTCCTAAAGAGTCGAAGAGACATCGCATTGCTCTTGAGACGATGCAGATATATGTGCCTCTCGCGGGGCGTATTGGTGTGCAGAAGTTTAGAGAAGAGCTGGAAGATCTTTCATTCAAATATATGAACCCGGAGGGGTATCAGACGATCCAGGCCAATTTGGAAAGGCTTGGTAATCAAAATGTTCGCGCGGTCGTTCACCTTGGCCAGACTTTACGTAACAGTCTGATGGCGGAATATATCAAGGCAGAGGTCTATAGCCGTGAAAAACGACCCTTCTCTATCTGGCGCAAGATGCAACGTAAAAATCAGGGGTTTGACGAACTCGCTGATATCTATGCGTTTCGTATTTTGGTCGAGACGGAAGAGGATTGTTACCGCGCTCTTGGCGTTATTCATCGTAATTTCGCAATGATACCGAACGAGTTTGATGATTATATATCTGTTCCAAAGCCAAATAATTACCGTTCCATACACACTGCTGTATTAGCGCCGATAGATAACACCGAGATCAAACAGCGCGTGGAAGTACAGATCCGGACCAAGGAAATGCATGAATCTGCTGAGCGCGGTATTGCAGCGCATTGGCGTTACAAGGACGCGTCTAGCCAACAACAAAAGGACGATACGGGTGTTATCGAAATTACTAATGTTGGTGCGTATGATCCCTATGACTGGGCCAGGAATGCTGTTGAAATGTTGCAGCAAGGTGAAAACGCAGATGAGTTTCTCGCCAATGCTAAACTTGAGTTGTTCCAGGATCAGGTCTTTTGTTTTACGCCGAAAGGTCGGGTGATTGCGCTCCCATCTGGCGCAACGCCCATTGACTTTGCATACGCCCTCCACACAGCTGTGGGGGAGTCTTGTGTTGGTGTGCGAATAAATGGTGCTAACCGCCCTCTGCGTACTCCTCTCAAGAATGGTGATGTTGTGCGCATTCTGCGTTCTGAGAACGCACCAATTCCACAAAATTGGGAGTCTCTGGTTGTCACGGGGCGCGCCCGTTCCGCGATCAGACGTCGCATTAAAGAGCTGAAACGCAAAGAACAGGTAAAATTAGGCAGACGTATTCTGGAGTCTGAGTTCTCTGCGCATGGCTTTAAATTAACTGACAGTTCAATAGAGTCGGCTCTCGCTCGCCTTAATAGTAAGAGAGTCAAGGATGTCTATCAGGCAATAGGTGCTTTGAAGTTGAACCCGTCGGAGGTCCGTGAAATCGTTTATCCCGGCACATCTACTGATGCTGATGGTGATGATGCATTACGTCCAGTGACGACAAAGCAAAAACTTCGTGAGGCGATATCCGTGGAAGGTCTGACGCGCGGGGTTTCTTTCCGATTATCTGAATGTTGCTCTCCCCTCCCAGGGGAGCGAATAATTGGTCTGCCAACGGATGACGATATGGTTGCAATCCATCGTATTGATTGTGACAGTGTAGCAGCCACAACTATTGTCGAAGATAAGTGGCTGGACATGCGGTGGCGTGACAACCTTGAAGGCGGGTTTGTTGCGCCAATCAGTATCAATGTTAACAATCGTATTGGTGCATTGGCTCACGTTTCATCTATCATGGCTCATTATGAAGTCGATATTGTTGATATCAAACTGGTGAATCGTGAAGTCGAATTTAATGAAATCCAGATGGATATCTTGATCCGCGATGTTCGTCATTTAGGTAATGTCTTGACCGGCTTGCGCGCTTCTGAACATGTGATCGGTGCCGACAGGCGATACGAAACACAGGATAGAAAATCTGGAACTTGGGAGATTTGAGTGTGACAATGACGACTGAAGATGTATTGGCCGAGTTTCGTGAATGTGGTGCGCTACTAAAAGGCCATTTCATCCTTTCGTCCGGACGTCACAGTGACACTTATTTGAATAAGTCAATTGTCTCAATGTATCCGGACCTTACGGAACGCTTATGTCGGGCGCTGGCGGACAAAGCTACCGCATCTCTTGATGTATCTCCGAAATATGTGATCTCTCCGGCTATGGGGGGCATAATATATGGTTATGAGACGGCACGTTCGATGGCGCTGCCGTTTATGTATACTGAGCGTGTCGATGGGGAGTTCCAGTTACGGCGTGGTTTTGCCGTACCTGAAAATGCCCCGGTCCTGATTGTCGAGGATATTATTTCTACTGGACTCTCGGCTCGTGAATGCGTTGAGGCCGTCCAGGCAACTGGTGGTCAGCCGGTTGCGGTGGCCTGTCTGATCGACCGGTCGGCAGGTGCGGCGGATGTCGGTGTGCCCGTCATTTCGCTTGCCTCCTTGGAGGTTGAGTCATGGGCGGCGGATGATTTGCCGCCGCATCTGGTTGATGTTCCGGCAGTAAAGCCTGGTAGTAGAGGGCTTTCTTGATGGCCGCTGATGAGGGCTGCCGTCTTGGCGTCAACATAGATCACGTTGCCACTTTAAGAAACGCCAGAGGCGGTTCACTTCCTGATCCTGTTCGGGCCGCTCAGCTTGTCATGTCAGCAGGCGCCGATGGTATTACAGCGCATTTGCGAGAAGACCGGCGCCATATCACTGATGCGGACATGTACAGGCTGAAAAAAGAAGTTGACTTGCCGCTTAATTTCGAGATGGCAGCTACAGAAGAAATGGCTGCTATCGCACTGGATGTGATGCCTAACGCTGTCTGTCTGGTGCCAGAGAACCGGGCCGAAAGGACGACTGAAGGAGGGCTGGACGTTGTATCATTGAAACAACATCTTTCCTCATTTGTAGACCGTCTTTCATCGGCCGGTATCCGCGTGTCTCTATTTATTGATCCTGAGATATCACAGGTGCAGGCCGCTAAAGACATCGGGGCTGCAGTTGTTGAGCTGCATACAGGCACGTATCATGAGGTGGTGCTCGCGACACGCCCTGACCTGATTAAACAGGAACATGCCAAAATCTTGCAATGCGCAGAAGAGGGGGAAAGTTTAGGGCTGGAGATCCATGCCGGTCACGGACTGACTTTCGATAATGTTCAGCCTATCGCTGGCATCGGTCAGATCAGAGAGTTGAATATCGGTCATTTCCTTGTTGGTGAGGCTGTGTTCATGGGGCTGGATCGGTCTGTCCGGGAAATGAAGCGGCTAATATCCGACGCTAGAACAGGGATGCTGGTATGATCCTCGGGATAGGAAATGATCTGATCGATATCCGTCGGATTGAGAATAGCCTGGAACGGTTTGGCGAGCGTTTCGTCAACAGGGTCTTCACTGAAATCGAGCAGCAGAAATCAGACAAACGACTCAACCGAGCAGCCTCTTATGCCAAGCGTTTTGCTGCTAAGGAGGCTTGCGCGAAGGCACTGGGCACAGGCCTGTCACGCGGCGTCTTCTGGCGCGATATGGGGGTTGTGAATTTGCCCGGCGGTAAACCTACAATGCAGCTGCAAGGCGGTGCTTTGGCGCGGTTGGACACTCTTACTCCAGAGGGCATGGAGGCTGAAATTCATTTGACCATAACCGATGATTTTCCATTGGCGCAGGCCTTCGTCATCATTTACGGTGTCCTAAAAGTAGACTAGTTGGTGCATAAAATAATGTTGAGTATAGATAGCCTTAAGCGTTTTTTTTCATCTCAAAAGCTCGACGGCAAACAAGCTGGTACGACTGAACAAAAAGAAGCGGCTGAAATGACAGCTGCCGAAGAAGCTTGGGATATTCTCAAGACAATTCTCCTAGCCGTAGCAATTACACTTGTCTTCAGAATGGTTGCATGGCAGCCATTTAATATTCCGTCCGGCTCTATGCGCCCCAATTTGTTGGTTGGCGACTTTCTTGTAGTTTCCAAGTTTGAGTACGGATATTCGAAGGCGTCACTGGTTTATCCTATGACCCGACTACCCATGGAAGGGCGTGTTTTCGGTAGCGAGCCGGAGCGTGGTGATGTGGTGGTTTTTAAAAATACGCGTGATGGCAATAAGGACTATATCAAGCGCGTTGTCGGTCTGCCAGGAGATGAGATTCGAGTTGTGCAGGGAACGGTTTATATCAATGACGAGGCCATACCTCGAGAGCTTGTCTCTACCGATACCATCGCTTGTTCTGGTATTAGGTCGCAGGCAGCGACGTTTCGGGAGACGTTGCCAAACGGTGTCAGTTATCTGATCCAGGAATGTTATGGTAATAACTTTAAGTGGGACAATTATGGTCCGCGCACGGTGCCAGAAGGCCACTTTTTCATGATGGGTGACAACAGGGATAACTCTCAGGACAGTCGGACACCAACCGTGGACTTTGTTCCTGCAGATCAGATCGTCGGTAAAGCGCAGCGACTTGTGTTTTCCGTTGATGGCTCTGAGTCTAAAATTTGGCAGATCTGGAACTGGCCCTCAGCTATCCGTTATAGCCGGGTATTCGATCCTGTAGAATGACTAGAACACCTTCTGAAGAACTGGATTGGATACAGGCAAGGCTTGAGTATAGCTTTAGCGACTTATCACTTTTGCAGCGCGCCGTGACGCATGCTAGCCTATCTGGTGATACCGAGAACACCCGCAGTCTCGAGCGCCTTGAATTCCTTGGTGATAGAGTCCTCGGTTTGCTGACAGCAGAAAACCTTTGGCGGCGCTATCCCCAGTATTCTGAGGGCGACATGGCACCGCGGTTGAATGCATTGGTTCGGAAAGATACGTGTGCGAAAGCCGCCAAAGCAATCGGTCTCGATAAGGTCATA
>JALEGM010000309.1 GCA_022763145.1 Aquisalinus sp.
CTGGTTCACATAGGTCCCCAGGGAGGATTGCATGAAGAAAATCAACTGGCTGAAAAGCTCGTCCATGGCTGCTGTGGCAGTCGCACTCGCTGTTCCTGCGACTGGCTTTACCGCCGCTAGCGCGCAGGATGATGAAATCATCGTCACCGGCTCTTTCATTAAACGCCAGTCTCAGGCTGATCTTCCCTCCCCGATCCAGACTGTAGGCTCAGAGCAAATCGACGCTGTTGGTGCGAAAAACATCGCTGACATCACACAGACTCTAACAATCAACACAGGTGCACAGAACAGCCCGGATGCGTTCACGCAGAACTCCACGACTGGTACGTCCAGCATCAACCTGCGCGGTCTCGGCCTTTCCTCAACACTGGTTCTGCTCAATGGCAAGCGTCAGGTACTGACAGCGACGACAACCAATGACGGTCTTCAGTTCGTTGACACGAGTTCACTTGTACCATTGATCGCTGTAGATCGACTTGAAATTCTGAAAGACGGTGCCTCCGCGACTTATGGTTCTGACGCAGTTGCCGGTGTGGCCAACTTTATCACTTATGACAGCTACGAAGGTGTACGCCTGAACGGTCAGTATCAGACGACAACAGGAACAGGCGACTCTGACGAATATCTGCTGCAAGGCCTGTTCGGCAAAAACCTTGAGCGCGGCAATATCATGGCTGCTATCAGCTATCTTGAGCGCACACCACTGACGACAGCTGACAAACGTCTGAGCCGGGCAGAGGATGATACTTCAGTACTGGGTAACCCGGGTGCGTATTTCTTATTAGACCCACCACTCGCATCATCATTCCCAGGACTTCCAATCATCGACCCTACAGGTTGTGAAGAAGTTGGGGGTGACAGACAAGTACTTGCCGCGAACGCAGGCGGTAGCGGTTTGGATGTTGGCTTCTGCGGCTTCGATTTTGGTGATTTCTTTAACCTAATTGCTGAAGAAGAGCGTCTTACGGGTTATGTTCAAGCTGACTTTGAACTGACAGACACAATCAATCTGCGCTTGGAAGGCACGTATGCAGATAATACAGCAGTGCGTGGGAACTCACCAACTTTCCCATTCCTTCAAACTGCAGTTGTGCCTGTATCGCACCCCAATAACCCGTTCGCTGCTTTTAACACCAGGGCTGCATTCTTGGGCCGTGCAATTGGTAACGGCGGTTCCGTCTCTCCAAATGAAGTTACCTCTGAGACTATTCGTCTCTCCGGCACAGTTGATGGAAGTTATGGAGACAGCGGTAGCTGGGAAATTTCCTATACATACGGCAAGAACGACTATGTCGTAGCAACAGAAGATACAGTTACTAACCGTTTCCAGTGCGCCCTCAACGGTTTTGCTTTTAATGCTTCAACAGGCGCCGCTTGCGATGCTGACACTCTTCAAACTTCAGCAGATGGATCGACAGTCCCCGTCGGACAGTTTTATAATCCGTTTTCAACATCCTTTTCTTCAGCGCCAAATAGTCAAGCTGTTCTAGATTTTATTATTGGCACGCAGGTTCGTACCTTAGAGTCTGAGTTACAAGTACTTGAGGGGGTTATAACGCAAGACCTCTGGGAAACTGATAATGGACCGGTAGGCGTAGCGCTTGGTGCACAATATCGCGAGCAAACATTATCTGCAGATTTTGACGCAATTTCACAGAATGACAATTTCGGTTTTATTATTGGTGAACAGCCTTATTCTGGGGATCAAGAAGTATACGCACTTTTTGGTGAACTAGGGATTCCGCTATCACCGATAGCAGACCTACAGCTCGCTGTTCGTTACGAAGACTATGGCGGGTCAATTGGCGAGACAGTCGACCCCAAGATTGCCCTTCTACTGCGTCCGACAGATACATTGTCATTACGCGGTTCATACTCCACATCATTCCGTGCTCCTTCTGTTTTCCAACAACAGGGCCAGGGGACCTCTTTGAATGAAGTTAACGACCCAGAAGGTGGAACCGCATTTGCGGCTGTACGTTCAGTTGGCGACCCGGACCTAAATCCAGAGGAGTCTGAAGCATTTAACTTTGGTGCTTCTTGGGAACCCACGCCAGGCCTTACAATTGATGTTGATTACTTCAGCTTCGAGTTTAGTGACGTAATTATCCCAGAGAATTTTCAGGCGTTAGCAAATGCAAATTCTTTTGACACACGTTATGATCCAAATGACCCATCCGTTCTCTTGGCTGGTAGCGAAACATGCGAAAGAGCCAACACAGTTGTATGTCGCGCAGGGCGCGGTGACACTGGGGCGATTACACAGATCAACGCGAATTACGTGAATGCAAGTTCCGTTGAAACCAGTGGCATCGACTTCAAGGTAGAAAAACAGATCGAAACAGACCGTTCCGGTACGTTCGTTCCGTTTATCGAAGGTACTTATATTCTCGAGTATGATCTTGAAGACCCGCAGGCGGGTTCCGTAGATGGCGCAGGCAGCCGGAACTTCACGAACTTTGGTACATCTACTCCTGAATTGAGATTCAATGCTGGCCTAGGTTGGCAGAATGGGGCACATTCTGCCAACATATTCGCACGTTACATTGATGAATATTCCGATGACCAGAACTGTGCAGATGGTTCCGAACCGGATGATGCCTTTGGCACACCAAACAATTGTCCGGTAGGTGTTCCTGTAGGCAATCCAGTAGACTCACACACAACTCTAGATTGGCAATACAATCTTCGTGTGTCTGATTATCTGGACACGGATAAGAGCATCAGTTTCACACTGGGCATGATCAACGCGCTTGATTCTGATCCGCCACAGGTCTTCACCAATGGTGGCTTTGACTCCAAGGTTCACGATCCACGCGGTCAGCTGACTTACATCGGTCTTGATCTCGAATTCTAAGATCAACCAAAGTCTTAAAAACGAAATGCCCCCTCTCGAGGGGGCATTTTTATTGCAGCGACCTCTTTTATCGCATCACCCTGCTCTGTGCTTGACAGAATGGGCGACGCGGGCCGGAATCAGGGCAGATGTGAGGGCATTATGCTGGATCAGGATGACAGACAGGCAGACCGTCTCGGCAAATGGCTGAAAGAACGGTTTCATGTGGGCGGCCTTGTCGCCACACAGGATGCCCCTGTCTGGCAAAACGACACACTGGACGACACGCTGACCGCACAGCTCGCCAGACTCGACACTGATCTGACTGCAAGAGAGCTGAGTTTCTCGCCTGCCTTGCGATACGCCCTTTCGCCGGCCCCTGAGGCATTACGCATACTCAGACAGCATGAAGGCGCAGCACCGGGCGCGTTGGCTGTCTTATGCCCTGAAAATGAAGCACACCTCACCAAGCTTGCAGGCGCTGCGAGAGCACATGGCTTCAGGGTAGCAACCAAAACATCTGATCAGACCGATTTGGCGATCCTACCTGTCGACGTATCACAGCTAAACCGCGTCACTATCCTTTCTGGCAGAGAAGGCAGGGTACGCTTTCAGACGGGTACCACGTGGGACGACCTGAGCGAGGCAGCCGCTGCATGCAGACTGGCCATGCCCAATGTTTTGCGAGACCTCTATCAAAAACCCGCAGATGCTGTGCGCTCGGGCTTCCTCCCCTGCGATCGGCAGGAAAGCGCGGCCGGGATCGTCACTGCCTACGAAACCACCCTCCCCCCGGAAGGCACGAGATGGCTGGAACGCCTTTGGCTGTTTACCGACCCGATAGCGGCAATACAATCTTTCGAAGCATTCTGCCGTCACCGCGATCCGGTCTTTGCTCAGTTGATTACAGCGCCCCTTCTCGATCTTGCCGCTCTGTCCGGGCTTTACGGTTTGCCACTGCGGCTCAATAAAAGTTCTTCCGTATGCGGGCTTCGTATCGTGTTTCAGGGACCGTCTTTCGACGTCAGCTGTGCCAGTTTTGCCGCAAGCTGGCCGCTGGAGAGCGCCTGGGGCAAACAATGGAACAAGCCACTGCCATCATTTACGAAAGTGACCGAAGCTCTTTACGCGGCCGGCGTCACGGTTATCTCTCTGCAAACAGATACCAGTTGGGACACGTTGCCCCGAACTAACCAATCACTGTCTGGCGCATTGACCGAAGCCGCCGCTGATTGGCCGAGTACGATGAAGATCAACCCAATCACGGGAGAGGTAATCACTTATATCCAAGGAAGCTTACTCCTGCACAGCACTGTCCTCGCACCGCGTGACTACCTAACTCCTTTCGACCAGTGGCACACCATCCATAAAGCCGGGCAATGCAGCCTGGACCGTTCCATTGGGCCTTCTGCATCAGCCCCCCAAGGAAGTGTTTCGGAGGAAAGCCCTGAATGGCAAGCCATCCGCAATGCCCTTCTCGACGAAAATGGCGGCCTGCGCCCATTACAGCCCGCACCGGCACTGTCAGGAGATGAGCGCCGCCATGGCTGAGACGCCTATCCTGGATACGCGCGGACTGCGCTGCCCACTACCGGTTGTCAAAACAGAAGCAGCATTGCGGCGATTATCCGCGGGACAGCAGATCATGGTTATGGCGGATGACCCACTGGCGGCAGTTGATATCCCGCATTTTTGCAAGGAAGCAGGGCACAAGGTCGAGGAGCAGGAATCTGCTTCAGCCGAGGGAGACAGCCATTGCGTCTTTCTGGTCACAGCAGGCGGGAAAATCGGCTCAAGCCTTTGAAAAAGCCGTTTATTTTCAAAAACATCTCCCTGCAGCGTTAACTTTTGTCCCTTGGGGAGTGCAATTTCTCTCAGAAAAGTGTTAACTATGGAGTTGGAGAGACTCGGCTTTATAGTGTTAACTGTACTGGCGGGTCCGATGCGCGGAAAGCCGCCGTATCGTTCTGTAGCTCGAATATGGTGAGGGGTATTTCGGTTATGACACTCAAACGCACGACAAATCGCAAGGTTCTCTGGCGGCATGGTGCCGTAGCAGCGATTGCCGCGACTTTTGGCATGATGATGACCGCCCCGGCACACGCCGACTATGAAGATGGTCTGCAAGCCTATAAGAACGGCGAATTCACCAAGGCTCAGGACCTGTGGGTACGTTTTGGCTCCGCTGGCGATATCCGCTCCAAGTTGGCCTTGGCAAACATTTATTCCGGTTTCACCCCTGGCAAAGCCAACTGCACTGAATTTGGCAGCGCACGCCTGCCAGAAGATGACGAAGAAGAACTAAAGACGCGTCTGCGCGCTCGTACCAATGACCTCAACGACACAGGCGTTATTGTTGACCCGGACGAAATCAGCATCAAACCGAACCCGGAAAAGGCATTAGCCTGGTATATCCTCACTGGCTATCATGACTTCTATTCCTACAGCCAGAACCCGACCACAGAAGAGTATGAAGCGAAGATTGTAGCGCAACAATGCGTTATCAGTCTACAGCGTGTCATGCGCGATGACGAAGTTGTCCGCGCTCAGAATATAGTTGAGGAAATCCTTGCTGGCGGAACGGATTATGACCTCTTCCGCCTCGCCATGATGTATCGTGCCGGTGCTGGCCTGCCCAAAGACAACATTCGCGCTCTGCAATATCTGATTGTTGCGGACAATAATTCACGTTTCGGCAGCTCAGTCGGAAACGCAGAGCGCCGCATGCTCGAAGCAAGCATGCCGGAACTTGATCAACAACTCGCCGGTGATCTGGCCGCAAACTGGCAACCTCCTTTGCCTACTGCCTTTGAAGGCAAGACACCTCGCGAACTTGAGCTAGCACGTCTTGAAGAAGAAATCCGCGCTCGCGAGTTACGGCTTGAACTGGCGTCGCTGGAAGGCGAATTTGACGATAACGAAGACCTGCTGCAAAGCGCGCTTGCTGCTCTTGGATTCTACGGCGGAAATATTGATGGCAGTGTCGGACCGGAAACACGTAACGCCATTCGCGCTTTCCAATATGCTGTCGCACGTGAAGATATGAATATCACTTCCGAAGAGGCGCGTGAAAAGGTCACTGGCTACCTCTCCAACGAGCAGAAAGTTGAACTGATCGAGCGCGCCGCCCGCCGGGAGCACCCACAGTCTATGTATGTTTACGGCATCATGCACGCCCGCGGCATTGGAATTCCGATTGATGGCGGTGAAGCCGTACGCTGGTGGGAGAAATCTGCCGGTAACGGATATGCTCTCTCCCATTACGCCCTTGGCCGTGCGTATCAGCAAGGCATTTCAGGCAAGAACCCTGTCGCGCAAAACCTGACACAGGCAACATTCTATTACGGCCAGGCCGCTGCTCTTGGGTATGCCCCGGCAGCCACAGAACTACGCCAGATGCGGTATGATTTTAATGCCGCAGACAATACTACGGGGAGTCAGAGATGAGCGGGAAAAGCAAATTCAACGCGGGAGTAGCAGTGATGCGCAAACATAAATCAGCCTACGGGATAATGGGTGGCCTTTGTCTAGCTGCCTTAATGTTGCCGACAACAGCTGCGGCACAGTTTGGTGGATATCCGACACAAACACCACAGGAAGCAGCGGCTCAAATCGAAGCGCGTGAAAACGCAAGGCGTGACCGCGACGAGAACGAAGGCAAACCCACACGGCTGGTGGTTGACCAGTCTGTGCGAGGACCAGATGGTTATCGCACGATCCAGGCAGCCGTAAATGACATTGCCGAGGGCGGCGTAATCATCGTGATGCCGGGCGAGTACAACGAAAACCTGGATCTCACAAAAGCTGTTACCCTTCAGGGGGACCGTGGCCCGGGTATGCGGGTCCGTATTGCGCCACAAAATGGTAGCAAGCCGTGCATGACGTTCAGTCCGCAAAAGGAAAGCGCGCATCTGATGGTGTCGAACATCGAGTTCACAACCGTTGAAATGTCGCACAGCGTGACCACAGGCAAACCAGGTGCGAACAGCTCAGACGATCTGCGCAAGATGGCAAATGCCTCAGCTTACGGCTCACAACCTTGCGTCTTGGTTGAAGGCGGCGTCTTTACGATGAAGGAATCAACAGTGACTGGTCTGGTTGATCAGTACAACGCAAATTACTCCGGCGCAAGCCTGTACGAGTATGCGCGCAATGATATCGCCGAGAGTTATTACGACCGTGAATGGGATAATGATCAGGCGCGTTACTATAAAGGCGCTATGGTGGAAGTCACTGGCGGTATCGCAACACTCGAGAAAAACATCATTCGGGGTGGCCTGGAAGGTGTGAGAGTTTCGCAGAAGTCTTCCTACCGTGACTCAACATTCCTGGTTGATAACATCATTTCTGAAAACAGCCTGCATGGTGTTTATCTGACTGGCATGTCAGGTGTTCAAGCAGCTGCTAACTATATTGACGGCAATGGCATCGGCATCGCCTACAATGGCGAAGGTGAAGCAACAGTGGTCGGTAACAAGATTCAGAACAGCGTTACGGATGGCATGTATCTGGGTGAAAAAGCTCGGCAGATTACCATGAGTGAAAATTTCATCGCTAGTAACCGCGGCAATGGCATCAAGATTATCCGCGCCAACGGTTTCATTCGTGATGACAACACTTTTGAAAATAATGGTTGGGGTGGCCCTGATTTTTACGACGTGAATACACTGGATGCCGGATACAATAATGTACCGAAGATCGACAATTCTATCGCGGTGAATGTCAAAACTGACTGGCGTCGGGACACACGTTCTCGCTGGTAACAACTAAAAAACCAGAAGTATAATAGCGGGCTTGGACCCGCTATTATTTTAAGAAAAATGTTCTATTTTTGTTCCTTTTGTTGTATACTCACTTCATGCAAACAACACTTTTCCAGGACCCCCGAACCGAAACTCTGTTCGAGATCGATAAACGCCTGGCGCAGACCATCGGAAGACTGGACAAGAGACACAGGCTGGAACCTGCTCATCAATTAGTACTCAGCATGCTGGGTAACAGAACCTACGACTATCAATCCCGTGCCGCTTATGAGCGACTGGTGAAACGTTTCAGCTCTCTTGAAGTTCTCAGTCGCGCGCAGCCCAATGAAGTCCTACCTCTTATTGAAGGCGTAAACTTTGCGGAAGTAAAAGCGGAGCGCATTCCTGCTGCCCTTGATTACATCATATCGTCCCAAGGCGACCTCAGAATGGACTTCTTGCGAGACATGCCAGTTTGTAAAGCTCTTACATGGCTGAGTTGCATCAATGGGGTTGGCCGCAAAGTATCAGCAGCGGTTCTCAACTTCAGCACGCTGGCACGCCCCGCCCTGGTACTAGACTCTCATCATCTAAGGGTTTTGTCCCGACTGGGTCTCATATCACAACGCCACAATGCTGAAAAAGCCTACGGTCTTTTGATGCCTTTACTCCCCACAGAGTGGAACGCCGAAGACATTGAACTTCATCACGTCAGGATCAAGATACTGGGGCAGCAGCTCTGTCATTTTAGCCATGCTCTCTGTCACCAGTGCCCTTTAAGAGAGGTTTGCCCATCAGCCTTTAATATATCTTCTGATAAGAGCAATTTTGTGCATGCGCCTCATAAGGATAGGATGCGTATGACAAGCGCCTTACCTTTCGGGAAGAATGATACGGAAGGTGGTTCCGTTCACACCAGTAGCGGCCAACCGTAACTCACCGCCATGTGCTTTCACGGCTTCCGATGCAATCGCCAACCCTAATCCAGTTCCACCCTGACGTTTAGACCCCTTAAACGGCACGAACAAATTGGCTTGCGCCTCTTCCGGTACACCTGGCCCGTTGTCCCGCACATCGAGTATGATCTTGCCACTTTCTTCCCGGCTGGAAAAAGTGATTTTCGGTTTATCAGTTTCTATCGAACTCATGACTTCAGCTGCATTCCGGGCAAGATTGAAAACTGCCCGGAAAAGTTGCATCCGATCCCCCTGCACATCGCAGTCAGGTGATACGTCATTCACGAAAGCCACAGCCACGTCTTCTTCTGTGAACTGCTTCAACCCTTCGCTCGTCTCTTCAACCAAATCAAACAGATTTACTATGCTGACTTCTTTTATATCAGCCTGTCCATAATCAAGCGTTGCTCGACATAAAGCCACTGCCCTGTTCAAGGCTTGAATAAGACGGGGGCTGAGTTTCTGGACTCGGGGGTCATCACTTTTTGCAAGCCGGTCAGACATAAGTACTGCGCTTGCCAGCACATTACGCAAGTCGTGATTGATCTTCGAAACGCCTTCACCAAGAGCAGCCAGTCTGGTCTTCTGACTAAGTGCAGAACGAATTTCCATCTGCATCGACGCCAGCACTTTCTCAGCATCACCGATTTCATCCTGGCGTCCTGATGGCACCATCAACCGGGAAGCGTCTTCCGGCTGTTCCTGAAACGCCGCCATATTCTGGGTAATGCGAATCATGGGGCGCATGAAACTTCTCATGATACTGATGTAAATACCGGCGGCAACAAACATGGCGATAAAAATAGACAAGGCGAGTATACCCGCACTGTATGTCCAAAGCGCTCTTTGCAGAGGTGCCTTTTCGAGAAACAGTTCAATGGCAACATCGGGTGCTGCGTCAGGTGTACCCATCACCAGCAGATAGGCATTATCAGAAGAGAAAATGTTATAGAGCGCATCACGGGTGAAAGAGAAATAATTCGGATTTCGTAAATCAATCTGGCGATACTCAAGGCCTGGCTTGCGCATCATATCTGGCCCTAGCACAAGCTGACTTCGGCCATCTACTTCCAGTCGCACACCAAGTATTTCTGCCGTGGCATATAGCTGCCGCACTGTCTGATCATCGACCATATTCTCCGGCGCAACCTCAAAGGCCAAAGACGTAAGATAGGCACGCTCGATCCGTTCACTCAACCAGTCATAACGGAATTTTGCGACGGACGGGATGAAGAGAAGGACTTCTGCCAGAATGACAAACAGCACCGTCATCAACAATAGCTGCACCGGCAGAGGCTGCCGGTGCGATCTGGTCTTTTCCCAGAATTTATTGAGGACATTACTGTTCATACGTCGCTTTTAACGGCTGTTCAGTCAAAAAGCGACAGGGTCTTGATCAGCGTGCGGGTTTTACCCGAGAACAGGGTCGGCGTGTAATACGCCCCGGCAACACGCTTGTTAACCTCACCAATGGTCGGATATGGCGCAATCATATTCGTGAATGCACGAATTTTCAGGCCGTTCGCAACAGCTAATGCCCAGGGGTTAATCAAGTCACCTGCGTTTTTACCAACAATCGAACACCCGAGCACTTTGCCGCCCTTACCGATGATTGCCTTGACCAGGCCATTGGTCGCATGTTCAGCCTGTGCTCGATCATTGTCGTCAAACTTCCATCGAGCCACAGAATATTTTTCACCTGCTGCTTTAGCCATTTCTTCCGTCATACCGACATGCGCGAGTTCAGGATCGACATATGTCACCCATGGGGCATTTTCCTCACCATTCTTGACGAAAGGTGACTTGAACAGCATGTGCTGGATAATCAGGCTGGCGTGATATCCAGCTACGTGCGTAAACTGGCGCCCACCTGTGATATCCCCCGCACCATAAACACGTTTATTCGTAGTGCGGAGTTTTTCATCGACCTTGATACCACGCGGCCCATACTCAATCCCGGCTTTCTCAAGGTCAAGTCCATCAAGATTAGCCTTGCGGCCTGTCGCGATCAGGATATGGCTGCCATTAATTGACTGCTCCACGCCATCCTTTTCGAAATTGACCGTAATGTCACCCTTCTCACCCGAGACAGAGGACACTTTCGCCCCCTCGCGCAAATCCACACCTTCTTTGGTCAGATTCTCACGGACAACTTCCACAAGCTCGGGATCGTCCTTGGACAGGATTGAACTGCCTTCCAGGACGGTTACCTTCGCTCCAAGACGGCGATGCGCCTGAGACATCTCCAAACCGATTGGACCACCCCCAATGATAATCAAATGTTCCGGCTGCTCTGTCAGATCAAAGATAATCTCATTGGTCAGGAATGGCACAGTGTCCAACCCTTCAATAGGTGGAATGAAGGCAGAAGAGCCGGTTGCGATCACAAAGAATTTTGCCTTGATAATAGTCTCGCCGGCTTGCACTTCGTTCTTGCTGATGAAACGACCGGCTTCCTTGATAACTTTGACCCCAAGCCCTTCATAACGCTCCACACTATCATGCGGCTCAATCGCAGCGATAACGCTGTGGATATGATTGTGGACGTTATGGAAGTCTACGGATGGTTCAACTGCTGTCACCCCATACTTCGCAGCATCCCGCATGGTCTGTGCCGTCTTGCCCGCTGCCAGGATCGCTTTGGACGGAACGCAGCCATAGTTCAGGCAGTCGCCGCCCATCTTACCTTTTTCCAATAAGACGACTTTTTTGCCAAGCTGTGAAGCACCATAGGCAACTGACAATCCGCCAGAGCCTGCGCCGATAATACAGATATCAGCTGAAATTTTCTTGCTCATGATAATTCTCTCAATTTCATTTCTGCTGCTGCATCATCGAGGCAGCAGCATTTTGTTTCAGATGAACCGCTTACTCGGAAGCTGCACTTTCAGGCAGCTTCTTGCCAGTGACGCGCTTTATAATAATCGGCAGCGCACCGAGGAAGGCCAATCCAATAAATGGCAGATAGACACTCGGCTGCGAAAAGACAGACGCCAGCCCTGTGTCTTCAATGCTTGCTGTGCCAGCCGCTATAGCGTTTCCGATAGAAACATAAACAAACGTACCCGGAATGATGCCAAAGAATGTACCAATCAGATAGTTGCGCAGTTTCACATCAAGCAACCCGGCAACAATATTGACCAGGAAGAATGGGAACGCCGGCACCAAACGCAAAAGGAACATATAGCTCAGCTCATCTTCGCGAAAACCAGCTTCCATTTTCTTGATAACACCACTGCCTGCACGAGAGCGGAGGGTATCACCGAAAGCAGTCTTCGCGAGCATGAAGATAATCACAGCACCAATGGTTGCTCCAAAGACAACAGCAATTGTGCCCTTCCATAATCCCAACAGGAAGCCTCCTACCACGGTGAAGATGGTCGCGCCCGGGAAGGAGATTGCGACTGCGCCAGCATAGGCCAGTGCAAAGAGCAAAGTCGCCAAGAGAGCGTTCTGCCCTATCCAGCTATCGAGCGCTTCCTTGTTCTCAAGGATGATGTCGAAGTTGAAATACTTGTTCAAGCCAAGGGCAAAGAAAAGAATCAGCGCCACCGCGATCACCGCAACCGGCACCAATCTCACCCAAATGCTTTTCTTCTCAGTCTGTGTTGTTTCTTGTGTATCTGACATGGTTGTTCCCGCCTCTGTCTGTTGTGAAAGTGTATAATCCTGTTGGGGATCAATGTCTGCCTGTTTGTTACGCAGGCCAAAGGGTTCAGGCGCTGCCTGTTGTAGAGTCGTCATGGTAATTTCTCTCTGGTTTTCGTTTACCGGGAGGAATGAGACCTATTGGGTCTCATTCAGCGCCCAGTCATATTTATAGCCATCAATCCGGCTGACATTCGCCAGCTTCGCACGAAGGTCATCATCCGCATAGCGACGAACATGCGCCAAAACTTGTGTTTGTGAGGTGCCAAAATCTTCCTTGAACCATTTGTAAATGCTGGAAAGTGTGACATCGCCGTCATCATCAAAAGAGACACCGCGCGGATCATTCACATAGCGGATTGCACCAGCTTCCAGTTGGGCTTCAAGTGTTTCACCTGTGTAAGGTTCTGCAACAAGGTTCGGACAGCCGATAGAGGCGCAATTTACCGCATAGTGTACGCGTGGCTCGTTGAAGTATTCACGCAAGATATCGTGCTCAATATTGTCGAGGGACAGATCTTCGCCGTTCACCTGCACCAGATCCATTTTCCATGGTCCCGCCGCAAAAACGCCAGAGCGAATATCGCGAATGGAGTCGACCGGGTAATTGTCCAGAATAACTTCGATCGTGACCGAGTTATAAAGGTTCACCCAATAAGCGAATGCTTCGTCCTCACTTAGACGGGTCGGATCAATCGCTTCCAGGCTGTCGATGTAATCTTTTAGCGCCTGCTTGTCTTCGGCACTGACCTGTCCGTAGGCAACAAGGTTAGGGCCTGTTTCTGCGGTCTTTAGATACTTCCCAAGAAAAGTGCCCCAGGCAGCATGGTCAACCGCTTCTGTCTGGTCACCAGAGTACTGGGAAAAAGCCTCAGGGCCAGCAAGGGCCGGTGTCGCAAGCAATGCAACGCTTGCGATCATCCCGGCAAGTGCAGTTTTCAGTTTCGTGGTCGTATTAAGAGTTGTGTTCATGGTATCCCTCCTGTGCATTTCACATTCAAAAAATCCGATTCAATTCAGATCGTCATCCGATCACAACCATCCGAATATGTGCCCTCCATAACCTGTTTTAATCACTCGTGGTGTCACGAAGCGATAGAGAGACCACACATTCGCGTCAGCATTCTGTGACTGATCTGGTGAGCACCTGTTGGCATATTTTCATGACAGAAAGATTTTGGCCCAGACACTACTTGACGGTACATCGCCAATCTCGTATGTCCTCGCACCTTGATTTAATTCCTGCCTGAAAGGCTCCTACGATGAAACGTACATACCAGCCAAGTCGGCTTGTTCGCAAGAGACGCCACGGGTTCCGCGCTCGCAAGGCAACAGTTGGTGGCCGCAATGTTCTGGCTTCCCGTCGCGCCAAAGGCCGCAAGTCTCTGTCAGCATAAGCGCGACAGCAGATGTCTCGCGCCATGACTGGCCCGACAAGCGAAAACAAATATTCCGAAATCCGCTCTCTCAAAAAAAGAGCGGATTTTTTGCGTTTGCGGCATCCAAAGAAATATGGCGGTTATTACCGATCTAGTAGCGCCTTCATGCTGCAGGCAGCCCCGACAGCGGAAACGGCCTCTGCGTCACTGGAATCAGCTACATCTTTTCGTTACGGACTGGTGGTTACAAAAAAAATGGGCAACGCTGTTACCAGGAACCGTATAAAAAGACGGCTCCGGGCCTGCATAAAATCGCTTCTGCCCCTTTATGGAAAGCCCGGATATGACTATGTGCTGGTGGCACGACAGGCGGCGCTCATACTTCCCTTTGCTGTAATGCTTGACGACCTGAAACAGGCCCTTGTATGGCCCGATAGCCCAACGGCGACAAAAAAATAAACTGCACGCCCGCTTAGACAGGACACACCTGGCCAATGGACCGAAATCTACTCCTCTTTCTCGCTTTGACAGTCGGCACACTCGTAATCTGGGAAGTGCTCATTATTCGACCACAACAGGTTGAATTACAGGCTCAAAGAGAGTTGGCAGAACAACAGGCTGCTACGCAAGAAAGCGCGGCATCTGTTGTCGGTGACCTTGGCAATACATCTGCCATCACATCTGACGTGATGGGTCGTGCTGCAGCTCTTGAAGAAGCACCAGGCCGCCTTCAGATCGAAACACCTTCCCTCACTGGTTCTATCAATCTGCAAGGGGCACGCTTCGATGATCTGCGCCTTAAAAAATATCGCGAGACGATTGATGACGACAGTGACATCATTACCCTTTTCTCCCCGCGAGAGACTGAATTTGGCCATTACGCACAGCAAGGCTTGCTAACAAACGCAGGTGATGGGCGTAGAGAAGTCTGGACCGCACCAGAAGGCGCACGGCTCACTGCAGACACCCCCGTGACACTGACCCGAACACAAAATGGTCTCGACTACTCAATGACGATAAGCGTCGACCAGGACTATATGTTCACTATTGAACAGGCCGTCACGAACAACACAGATGGGGCAATTTCGGTTGCACCTTATGGCTTGACTGTCCAGCGTGGTAAGCCGCCGTTCCTGAAAAACTTTATGATTCTGCATGAAGGGCCGGTTGGCGTTATCGGCACCACACTGCATGAACGGAAATATAATAATGTCTACAAGCCCAATAAAGAGATCCTGGAAAGCGGCACAGGCGGTTGGGTCGGCCTGACGAGCAAGAACTGGCTGGCTGCTGTCATCCCCGACCAATCCCTCTCTTATCGCGCAGAACTAGGCCACGAACCGAATACAACCAAAGATCGACCTGTATTCAATTCTCTGTATCGCGGTGATGAAGTGAGGGTTGAGGCAGGCACGACCTACACGAACACGTCTTACATTTTCGCTGGCGCAAAACGCGTCGATATTTTGCAAGCCTACGAAAAACCAGTAACAGAAGGTGGCCTCGGGATTCGAGATTTCGATAAGGCTGTGGATTGGGGCAACTTCTTTTTCCTGACCCGTCCGATCTTTACAGTGATGCACTTTTTTGCAGTGCTGACAGGCAATTACGGTGTCGCTATTCTGCTGCTGACCATTGTCGTCAAACTTCTGCTCTTCCCGCTGGCCAACAAGAGCTACGCCTCCATGGCGAACATGCGGAAAGTTGCACCGGAACTCACCAAAATCCGAGAGCGCTACGAAACCGACAAGATGAAGCAGCAACAGGAGATGATGGCGCTTTACAAGAAGCACAACATCAACCCGTTGGCTGGATGCTGGCCGATGCTTATCCAGATGCCGGTGTTTTATGCCCTTTATAAAGTGCTCTTCGTCACGATTGAAACGCGTCATGAGCAGTTCTTGTATATTCGGGATTTAGCCGACTCAGACCCTGCAATGATATTCAACCTGTTCGGCCTGCTGCCCTATGACCCATCTGCCATACCGGTACTGGGCTTCATCCTTGGTATCGGCCTGCTACCCCTGCTGATGGGCGCGACAATGTGGGTACAGATGCGCCTCAACCCACCGCCAACCGATCCGATACAGGCACAAGTTTTCGCCTTCATGCCGATTATCTTCATGTTCATCATGGCACCATTCGCTGCTGGCCTTGTACTCTACTGGTTCTGGAACACATTCCTTGGCGTTCTCCAGCAGTATTACATTATGAAGAAACACGGCACCGAAGTGGACCTGCTCGGTAATATCAAGGCTACCCTCTCGGGCAAAGCGGCTGCTTCGACCGAAGAAGCATCAGGCGGCACCAACCTGTTTGGCAAACCGCCTTCCGAAAAAAAATCCGACACAGATAAAAAGTCGGAAAATAAACCGGCTGAGTAATGCTCGAAAGCCTATCGCAGGAGCACGCCCCCGAGACACTCGAAGCAGCCCGCAAGCTCTTTGCTGGCCCTTGCGACTTCATGCTCGGTGTCGTCAGCATGGCGACACTACCGGACCCGAACGTAACAGAAGTTGCGTTCGCAGGCAGGTCCAATGTGGGGAAATCTTCTCTCATCAATGCGCTGACAGGCCGAAACGCGCTTGCGCGCACCTCCAACACACCGGGGCGTACGCGCGAACTGAACTTCTTCAATCTCGGTGGCAAGCTACGTCTCGTCGACTTGCCAGGATATGGATATGCCCGCGCTTCCCGCAAGGAAGTCTCTGCCTGGACAAATCTCATCAAAGATTACTTACGCGGACGTTCAGTTCTGCGGCGTGCTTGCATACTCATTGATTCACGACACGGCCTCAAAGACAGCGATCGTGAGATCATGCAGATGCTGGATGTTGCCGCTGTTCCTTATCAGATCGTATTCACGAAGACTGATAAGATCAAACCTTCCGCTCTCAACATATTATCCGAGAAGACAGCTAAGGAGCTCAGCAAGCGTCCGGCAGCATATCCATTACAAAGAGCCACTTCGAGTGTAAGTTCGGAAGGTTTGCCAGAGTTACGTGCTGACCTCATGTCACTCATACTCTGATGCCACTGGTGCCAAACCAGATTGGTATTGAGAAAAGGTGCGCCAGACTCTAGGACGTGGTGCACAACTTGAATAACCGCAGCGAGACATTCATGAATATCTTCATTGACACAGCCGACACAGAAGAATTGCAAAAAGCCTTTGAAACCGGCCTTGTAGAAGGCTGCACAACAAACCCATCACTGATTGCCAAGTCAGGTAGAGACTTCAAGGAAGTGATCGCGGAAATCTGTGACATGACAGACGGGCCAGTCTCAGCTGAAGTCGCGGCAACAGACTACGAGACGATGATGGCAGAGGCCATGGTACTCGCCGAAATCGCAGATAATGTGGTAATTAAGCTTCCCCTCACAATGGATGGGCTTAAAGCCTGCCAGGCATTAAGCGATGAGGAAATTCCAACAAACGTCACTTTATGCTTCTCGCTTGCGCAAGCCTGGATGGCAGCAAAGGCTGGCGCGACATATATATCACCCTTCATTGGCCGCCTGGATGACCTGGGTGAAAATGGCATGGACTTAATTCATGATATTCGCGCTCTTTACGACGTGCACGGATACGAAACAGAAATCCTGGCTGCCTCCATCCGTTCCGTCGAACATGTGGAGCAAGCAGCACTCGCGGGCGCGCACGTTACAACAATTCCACCGAAAATTTTTAACCAGCTCTTACAGCATCCGTTGACGGATAAAGGACTGGAAGCCTTCGTTGCTGACTGGGAAAGTACAGGCCAGTCAATATTGTAACTTTCACTTCTCACCATGTCAGACGTATCACGCCTTGGTTTTGGCTGCTCCGGTCCATGGGGTATGCGCTGGTTTGATGAAGCTTCTGCTATCGAATTGATACGCACAGCAATCAATCAAGGTATTTCACACTTTGACACAGGCAGCTTCTATTGCGATGGCGAAGCAGAGCGACGCCTTGGGCTGGCATTGAACGCGCTAGGATCTCACGAGAAGAAAGCAATCACAGTTTCGAGTAAAACGGGCACCAGAAAAAACACACGCGGCAAACTGGTAAAAGATTTTTCTGAAAAGAATATGCGCCAGGATGTTGAGACCAGCCTGCTTAAGATCGGTGTGCCTTATCTTGATATTTTGTATCTGCACGGCCCTGATGATGCCAGCCTGCATAAGGCCCTACCTGTCCTGACAGACCTCAAGCAACAGGGAGTGATTAAAAAAATCGGCGTTTGTGGAGAAGGCAGAGGGTTGGAGGTTGCCACAAACGTGCCTGAAGTTGATGTACTCATGGGCAGCTTCAACATACTGACGCGACATCATCTGGAGACATTCTGCCATGCAAAACAAAAGGGCAAAGAAGTGGTAGCCATTGCACCGCTCGCTCAAGGACTTTACCGGAAAGGTTTTCTGCGACCACGCTCCTTAGCTGATATCTGGTATATCGCTCGAGCCGTGGTGAAAAACCGAAGCGAATTGCATAGAGCACGCTCTGTGAAATGGCTCCACGAAGTTGAAGGATGGACCGCGAGCCAGCTTGCACTGCGGTTCGTTCTCGACCAGCCGTTTATAGATACTGCGATGACAACGACAACGCGGCCAGAACATCTATTGCTCAATACTGCTGCTGCCGACCGATGCTTACCCGAAGGGCTTTCTGCAAAACTCGACTCGCTTACTGTTTAACTCAAAAGACATCCGGCGCTTGATTTTGCGCTGCACTATGCCTAGCTAACAATTCGGTACCAGACAGGATCAGCACAATGGCAGACATCAACGCGGAAATTCAGTCAAAAATCGACAGCAATGACATTATGCTGTTTATGAAAGGGACACCGCAATTCCCGCAATGTGGCTTTTCTTCAACTGTCGTACAGATACTGGAATATCTGGACCTGGATTATGGCAGTGAGAACGTGCTTGCCAGTGATGATCTGCGCCAAGGCATCAAATCCTTTTCAGACTGGCCAACAATCCCGCAGCTTTATGTGAAGGGCGAATTCGTTGGCGGTTGCGATATCGTACGTGAAATGTTTGAAAGTGGCGAACTGCGCGGTTATCTGGCTGAAAAAGGCGTACTGAAGGCAGACGCCTGATCACTCAGACGATCACTTAATGCCCTGCATACTTAGCCGCTAATTCTGCGTAATGCTCCTGCACTGGAAGGAAGCTGTTACTGGCGTCGTCATAAGCCGTAACGCCGCCTGTTTTGATATCATAAACCCAGCCGTGAATTTGTAATGCTTGGCGCGCGAGAGCTGCCGCAACACTTGGATGTGTCCGCAGATGCTGCATCTGCAGAACAACATTCTGTTCAAGCAACATCTTCATCCGCTGGTCTTCACTTTGCCCGGCGCAAAGCTCATCTACCACGGCAACTGCTGCACGCGTATAGGACAGCCATTTACGCACATGGGGTAGCTCCCCGACCTGCTCTGGGTGCATTGCCCCTTTCATTGCACCGCATTCTGTGTGTCCACACACAACGATGTGCGGCACTTTCAACACGGAAACAGCAAACTCCACCGTGGCGGTCACCCCGCCAGTATGCTGGGAGTGCGGCGGTACAATGTTGCCAGCCGTACGACAGATAAACAAATCACCAGGATCAGTCTGAGTTATCATCGCTGTTTCTACGCGCGAATCTGAGCACGCGATGAACATCGCTTCCGGCGCCTGCCCCTGACTCAATCGCTCAAACAGGTCTTTCTTCTGAGGATAGACTTCGTTTTGAAACTTGACGACACCGGCAGCAAAGCGGGGCATTAAAAACTCCTTTTTGTTCTGAATAGCATTACTTGGCTTAGGGTGCCATATCCTGAAAAATAGACATGACTGCCTTAAAATGCTGATTCGGATGCCCCGAATCCTTACATAGACAAACGATGCAACAATACCTCGATCTCCTCTCCCGCGCCCTAAATGAGGGCACCGAAAAGTCCGACCGCACCGGTACAGGCACGCGTGCTGTATTCGGGCACCAGATGCGTTTTGATCTATCCGAAGGGTTCCCTCTGGTCACAACGAAGAAACTACATCTGAAATCTATTATTCATGAATTACTCTGGTTTCTAGCTGGCGACACAAATGTAAAATACCTTCAGGACAACAGCGTCACTATCTGGGATGAATGGGCCGATGAAAACGGAGAGCTCGGCCCTGTTTATGGAGCGCAATGGCGTTCTTGGCCGTCTCACAAAGGTGGTACGGTTGACCAGATTTTATGGCTGTTGAATGAAATCAAGGTCAACTCCGATTCCCGCAGGCTCGTTGTCAGCGCCTGGAACCCAGCGCAACTCGACGAAATGGCCCTTGCTCCTTGCCACTGCCTGTTCCAGTTTTTTGTGGCAGACGGTAAACTCTCTTGCCAGCTATATCAGCGCTCGGCTGACATCTTCCTGGGCGTACCGTTCAATATCGCCTCCTATGCATTGCTGACCCACATGATTGCGCAGGTATCCAATCTGGCCGTTGGGGACTTTGTGCATACACTTGGCGATGCGCATGTTTACAGCAACCATTTCGAACAAGCGAAAACACAACTTGCCCGGTCGCCGCTGCCCTTACCCAAACTGGAGTTAAATCCTGATATCACAGACCTCTTCGCTTTCCGTTTTGAGGACATCAAGATAACGGGCTATGAAGCGCACCCTTCTATCAAAGCTCCGATAGCTGTATGATTGAACGTCAGACAAATCTTCCCATTGCACTGGTCGTAGCGGCTGCACGTAACAACACAATCGGCAAGGATGGCAACCTTCCCTGGCGCCTGTCAGATGATCTGAAATGGTTCAAGGAAGTTACATCTGGCAAACCAGTCATCATGGGACGGAAGACTTTTGATTCGATCGGCAAGCCACTGCCCAATCGTGACAATATAGTCATCACACGAAACAGCTCATTCACTCACGAAGATGTAACTGTCGCAACTTCGTTAGAGGATGCGATTGCTATTGCGGAAGCATTCGCTCTAGCGCGTGAGGCAGAAGAAATCTGCATTATTGGTGGCGGCACACTATACTCTGATGCACTAGCGCTCGCTGCGAAAATTTATTTAACCCGTATAGATGCAGAGCTTAATGGGGATACATTTTTTCCCACACTGAACGACGATGACTGGGAAACGGAAGAAATATCACGCATCCTGAAGAATGATAAGAATAACCACAATGCGCATATCCTCATCTTGACTCGCCCCAGAGACTAGCCCGAGCTGCGCTCACTGCGATTGCCCGTTGTCCCGTCGTAGGCAGTCTGCCATTCTTGTTTCCAGAACAGTCTGAATGAGAACTTTGGGAGACCGACATGACCTATACCTGCTTCGATGTGTCACATGATAACGGCATTGCACACATACAGCTGTCACGCCCGGAAAAGCGAAATTCCATGATCCTCGAATTCTGGGACGAACTCCCAGAGCTGGTTCGTGAAATTGACCGCGATGGCAAAACTAAAGTCATTGTTATATCTTCTACCGGACCACATTTTACGGCCGGTCTTGATCTGGCAGCCTTCGCCAATGTGACGGCGCACAGTGAAGCCAGCAATGAAGTTCATGCACATGCAACCAAAGGGCTCGGCTTTTACCAAAATGTCCTGCGTATGCAGGACTGCTTTACGGCACTTGAAAAAGCGCGGGTCCCTGTTCTTGTAGCAATCCAGGGGGGGTGCATTGGCGGCGGTGTTGACATGGTGACAGCCTGCGACATGCGTTACTGTACGGCGGATGCTTTCTTTACAATCTATGAGATCAATATCGGCATGACGGCTGATGTCGGCACTTTCCCGCGCATTCTGAACCACCTGCCAGAAGGGGTTGTCCGTGAGCTGTCTTATACAGGTCGCCGCATGTCAGCTGAGGAAGCAAAGTCACTCGGACTTGTGAATGCTGTTTATGAAACGCAGGATGCCATGCTGGAAGGCGTCATGGAAGTGGCACGCGAGATTGCCACAAAACCGCCGATGGCAATTTACGGCTGCAAGAATATCATCACATACGCCAGAGATCATTCTACGGATGATACACTGGATTATATCGGAATTTGGAATGCTACAATGTTACAGCAATCGGAGGTCATGGAAGCAATGAAAGCTAAACAGACCGGTGAACCGGGTGACTTTGCTCCCCTACCCCCATTCCGCAAGGTTGCTGGCTAGACCAGCGTCGGCACTCAATCAGGCCGTACCCATTGTTTTATATCAGGATTTTGCCGCAAGGCGGCTTGTACGCCCTGATGTGCCGCGGCTTCAATAAGATCGGCATCACAGTCTGAGATATTGAAGCGAGTTGGTACAGACTGAAGCTGTTCTGCTAGTGTCGAATTACGCCGTACCTTGTTGGAACAACTGTCTGGCCACCGCGTTGGCACATGATCAGAATACCTTATTCGGATAATCTTAACTGGAAAATTAAGATCTTTTTCCATCTGTTCCCAAACGATAGATTGATAGGCATCGCCACGCATATTGGTAATGCTCACAACCCGGCCTGGGTCGCTCGTCCAGAGGCGCAAGTTCTTATTCGCAAGATTGGATTCGATGCTTTCACGTTTGCCGGCATCAAACGAAAATATCATTGCGCGGTCAGGAGCATCTCCCCGCATGCTTTGACGCAACAGTATTTCCTGCAAGGTTTCAACACCAGTATTTTCAAGAATGCCACCATCACCGAGGTGCCAGTATTGTGTGCTTGTAGTTTTGCAAGCTGGAGGCACCTCAATAGAAACAGGCCCTAAAGCAGGCGGGAAAGCTGCTGATGCTGCGACAGCAAGAGCCAGAGGAAAATCATCTGGTGTTGGTGCATTACAATCATTCAGATTGAAGCTCCGTGCTAAGAGTGTCTTTTTCTGCAAATGACCCGTGGGATTTTCGACAACGGGTATAGCGATGTTGGAAAAAACGAACCTGCGACCATCATCATAACTGGCCGCGTTGATAAACAAGGCCCTGTTATCAGTCAGATCACCAAAAGTCTTTTTGCCGAGATACTTATTATCGAAGGCTTCCTGTAAGGATGTGATGCGACGTGTAGGACTTAAAAAGCGGTTCGGATGCAACACCTGCCCGACTTCCATTGGCAGGAAGTAGTTTTCCCGCATTGCGGCTTTGTAGCGGGCAAAGTAATTTGCTTCGCAGCTCACTTTTTTTGCAGGCACTAGTGGACCACACGCTTCAGGTGGCGAACCAAGCAGATAGGAGGAGGCCATACTGCCGCCAGAGACACTTGAAACATGTGTGACCCGTGGCAGAATACCCGCTTCATGCAGCGCTTCTGCGCCAGCAGCAGCAAAAAGAGCAGCGCGACTTCCTCCGCCTGAAAAAGCAAGGCCAACAAAGTCTTCACTGGCTGACGGCCTAGGCAACTCTGGAACAGCATACCCAGTCGCTTGTTCTGCATCCCAGACGTAATGAATACGGTCCGGCATAAACGCCACGCAGCCATTCAGTACGAGCGCACCGATCAATATAATAAGATGCTGCCCTTTTGTGGTAAAATTGAAAACTGATTTCATGCCCCCCTCCCACTTGCATTTACCTCACCCTACAGCTTTTACAGGGGCTTAACAAATGCGGTGCGCTATCAGGCCAGAAATCATAAAACCGCTGCGTTCATCACGCAGCGGTTCTCTTTCGTAAGGAGGTTTTGTAGCTATTCGGATTCTTCGCGGATCAGCTGATCCATAAACCGTACGCCCCACCCGGCATGGCCTTTTGGCGTGGTAGGATTGCTTGAATCGCGCCAGTCAACACCAGCTATATCAAGATGCACCCAAGGCTGGTCTTCATCGATGAAAGTGCCAACAACAGCAGCACCGATAGAAGCGCCCGGCGCACCACCTGTATTTTTAATATCTGCAATATCTGACTTGATCTGATCAAAATGGCTCGGATGCAGTGGGAGTGGCCATACATCTTCGCCTGCACGCTCGCCAATTTCCATCATGTCGAGGCTTGTTTCGAGGTCGCGCGTTATGACCACAGCATAATCATCCCCCACAGCGCGCGCTGCAGAACCAGTTAGTGTCGCAATGTTCAAAAGAAGGCGAGGATTGTAGTTTTCCTGTGCATACTGAACAGCATCTGCAAGAACCAGACGGCCCTCTGCATCCGTGGAGATGATCTCGATAGTTTTTCCGCCCATTGTGGTCAGAACATCACCCGGCCTTATAGCATCCTGACTTGGCATATTTTCAGCAAGCGGCAGAAGGCCAACAATGTTTACAGGTGCCTGACGTTTCGCTGCTGCATAGACGCTTCCGGCAACTGCTACGGCCCCGGAGAGATCAGACTTCATCAGCCACATGCCGTTATTCGGCTTGATACTGATGCCACCTGTGTCGAATGTGATACCCTTACCTACCAGAGCGATAGGGTCTTCATTCGCACCCGCACCATTGTAACGTATCACGACAAGCCGTGGATCATTGATGGAGCCGAGACCAACGCCCATTAGCGAACCCATGCCCTCACGACGAATATCTGCCGCGTCCAATATGTCGATCCGCACATTACGCACACCGCTAAAGAGTGTTCGTACACGGTCTGCGACTATTTCAGGATAGACTTTGTTGCCTGGCTCAGTGCCGATATCTCGGGCGAAGGTCACGCCTTCAACAACATAGCGCAAGTCGGTATTATACAGGTCCCTGTCTGCCGACGATGAGGCGGACATAATCGTCACAGAGTTTGTGCTGTCTTCCTCACCACTGTCAGATTTGTATTTATCAAAACTGTAACTGCGCAGCGCAAAACCCTTCGCAAGCCAGGCACCTGCAGCTGCAACCTCAGTTTCAAGATTACCGGTAATGAGTGTAGAATTATCATCTGCATGGGCTGCTGCATGACCACCAAGATCTGCCAGCTTGCGGGACACCAGCTCCTCATCGCCTGTCCCCACAACAACGACTGTCTCATAGGGCGTCATCGCATGCAGCTTTAGAGAAGAACCGAAATCGCCAGAAAAGTCAGCTTGTTCCAGTGCTATGGACAATCGGCCGCCTGTCGCTTCGTCAACTGACTGAATCGCAGGACTCATTTCAAGATCCTGCCCAATCAGCAATACTAGATTCCCGTCGACATTGTTCTGGGGCGGGGTGAAGTCAAAGCTCACTTCAGCCTTGGCAACCGTCAGCATTGTAGCAAGGCTAAAACCGGCCGCAGCCAGTAACTTATATCTTTTAGGCATGGGAACTCCTTAAAATCTTAACACTTATGCCTAACACATTTGGGCCTTTTCAGTCAGGCAATAACCAGCTTCCGCCAATCTAAAGCAAGATCACACATAGAACGTAGATATGAAACAACGCACCTCGATAGGATTTTCCTATTATTTGAACCGGTCGATGGAGGGTATTGCATTGCCCATCGAAAGCCCTTACTTAATTTTCAGAAATTACTGAAATTACGGAATTAACATGAATATCGGAGAGAAGCAAAAGGCATTTATTCTGCATTTTGGGGAAATGGGCTCACGCTGGGGCATCAACCGTACTGTCGGTCAAATCTATGCTCTGCTCTTTCTTTCACCCCACCCACTCAATGCCGAAGATATAACGCATAAACTTGGGCTCTCTCGTTCTAACATCTCCATGGGCCTCAAAGAGTTGCAAAGCTGGAACCTTGTGAGGCTGAAACACCTTGATGGGGATCGCCGGGACTACTTCACGACTCTGGAGGATCAGTGGGAAATCATCCGCACACTCGTGAATGAGCGCAAAAAGCGTGAAGTTGACCCTACCCTCACATTTTTACGTGAAGCACTGATGGAAGAACCGGCTAATTCTGAAGATGCGCACGCGCACTCCCGTATGTCGGAGATGCATGAACTGATTGAGCTGCTAACTGGCTGGTATGATGATGTCAGCCGGATTGAAACTGAACGTTTGATTCAGTTGTTCAAGCTGGGATCGCGTATCCAGAAAGTCATTGAGTTCAAGGACAAGTTCAAAATCATACCAGGCGGCAAAGATGTTGCCGCTGAAGTTAAGGACTAAGGTAATGGAACTCGATCCACTTATCCTCTCGCGGATACAGTTTGCCGCGAATATCTCTTTCCATATTCTGTTCCCAACCATCACGATCGCGCTTGGCTGGGTGTTGCTCTATTTCAAAGCCCGCTACAGTTTCTCAAAAGACCAGAAATGGATGGACGCGTATTTCTTCTGGGTGAAAGTCTTTGCCCTGACATTCGGGCTGGGAGTAGTTTCGGGCATCACAATGAGTTTCCAGTTCGGCACCAATTGGCCCGGCTTCATGGAAACTGTCGGCAATATTGCCGGACCATTGCTAGGATACGAGGTATTGACGGCGTTCTTTCTGGAAGCTGCATTTCTAGGCGTCATGCTGTTTGGCTTCTCGCGTGTGCCCGGATGGTTACATACATTATCAACCTTCTTGGTAGCCTTCGGCACCACGCTATCAGCTTTCTGGATACTCGTCCTGAATTCGTGGATGCACACGCCGCAAGGCTTTGAGATCATTGACGGTGTCGCCCATGCCACAAACTGGGTTGAAATCATCTTCAATCCTTCAATGCCCTACCGACTGGTCCACATGCTGCTCGCCTCTGGCCTGACATGCGCCTTTCTCATCGCTGGGCTTTCCGCCTATCGCTGGCTAAAAAATGATCGCAAACCGGGCGTTATTGCCGCGCTCCGTACGGGTGTGTTCCTTGGCGCCATCTTAATCCCAATGCAGATTTTTGCGGGTGACCTGCACGGACTGAACACCCTGGAACATCAACCACAGAAAGTCGCTGCCATGGAGGGTAACTGGGAGACAGGCCCTAACATACCCCTATTGCTTTTTGCTCTGCCGGATGAAGAAGCGCGCACAAACCATTTTGAGATTGGCATTCCGAGTGGAGCTAGCCTTATCTTGAAACATCACGCAGATGGCGTCGTACCGGGCCTCAACGACTTTGCAGGCGAGCATCCGCCCGTTGCGCCGCTGTTCTTCGGCTTCCGTGTCATGGTTGGCATTGGTCTGTTGATGCTGGCTGTCTCCTGGTGGGGGGCCTGGCGCATCTGGCGCAAGGGAGACATCTCCCCACTTATGGCTCGGGTACTTCTCGGCATGACGTTCTCCGGCTGGGTTGCGACACTGGCTGGTTGGTATGTCACTGAAATCGGGCGCCAACCTTGGCTTGTGCATGGCGTGCTGATGACCAAAGACGCGGTCTCGGACGTTTCTGGCGGCATGGTCGCGACAACTCTCTTCTTCTACCTGGCAATTTATGCGGTACTGCTGATCGCTTATATCAGCGTCCTTTTCTATCTTGCCGGTCGTAGACGAGCTGATGCGCCCCGCGCCACACTTGGCCCACGACCAGAACCTGTCGACGCAGTAACCCAGCTGCCTGCAGAGTAAGGAGAGAGTTATGACTGGAGATTTTGCATTTCTGCCATTTATCTTTGCCTCCCTGATGGGGCTCTCCATCCTAATTTATGTTGTGCTGGATGGCTTTGATCTGGGGATCGGCATTCTTTTTCCACTCACCAAGGACAAAACGCAGCAGGACCAGATGATCGCTACCATTGGCCCTTTCTGGGATGCAAATGAAACATGGCTGGTTCTCGCTGTCGGCCTGCTGCTAGTCGCCTTTCCCGTGGCCCACGGCATTATTCTGTCTGCACTCTATCTGCCAGTTTTTGTTCTTTTATTCGGACTAATATTGCGTGGCGTTTCTTTCGAATTTCGCGCCAAAGCTGATATTCGCCACAAGGCACGTTGGGATTTTGCCTTTTTCGCTGGCTCTCTGATGGCGTCACTGGCACAGGGCTTCATGCTCGGCATCTATATTATGGGCCTTCAATTTACAGCCGTCTCTATCGTCTTTGCCTGCCTGACGGCGTTATGCCTCACCTCTGGCTATGCATTGATCGGTGCTGGTTGGCTGATCTTGAAGACCGAAGATGACTTGCAGTCACAAGCCATTGACTGGGCCCGCAAGGCATTATGGCTCAGCCTGATCGGAATGGTTGCGGTCTCAATTGCCTCTCCTCTTGCGGATCCCCGGATTTTCGAAAAATGGTTCTCAGTGCCAGAAATCATTCTGTTGGCACCTCTGCCGATTCTGTCATTTGTTTGCTTTGCCGCACTCTGGATGGTGCTGCGCCGCCTGCCAAAATGGGGTGACAGTTTTTCCTGGTTACCATTCAACCTGACTATGGCCCTATTTGCTCTTGCTTATATCGGCCTTGCCTATTCGTTTTACCCTTATGTTGTACCCGGACAAATGACAGTCTATGAAGCTGCCGCTGCACCTGAAAGTCTTGTGATTATCCTGATAGGTGCTGTGTTCGTGCTGCCGATGATTCTCGGATATACGGCTTTGTCTTATTATATCTTCAGGGGCAAACTTACAGAACTGCGTTACGACTAAAGTCAATCAAGCTGCTCGGGGGTTACACCAAATGCCTCATAGATTTCAGGCGTGATACGTTGCGGCCGCCCTGTTTGCCTGTCCAGCATGACCCATGTGGTACGGGCCCGCGCAGAATACTTGCTCGCCCCCTGTTTTCGAATGTCCACATGACGATCAAAACGTGGTCCTGACGCCTTACCTAACCAGGTTCTGATTTCTGCGTGCTCCCCAGGCAATATCGGATCACGATAATCTATCTCGTGCCTCAAAACGATGAAATGAACCCGTTGCTGCAATGCATCTGGTGCGAGAGCACTCCAATGCTTTACGGCAATATTCTGCATACAACGAACATATACGATATTGTTGACATGTCCTAATTCATCAAAATCCAGTTGCTCAGGCGTCCACCCAACAAGAAACGCTGTCTCGAAAGAATGAGCGCCGAAGCCTGTTATTTTTGTCATGCATTTGCCTTTGCTGCCGGACTGTTAAGCGCATTGTTTTTTGGCCCAACAGACCAGAGAACTTTATCCTCTCTGACCTCATTTAGAAACCACTCATGAAACCCATTGGCCAGAAACCACTCCAAGCGGTACGTCCCCCAGTTAATGCGGTCGCGATCTACTTCCTGAGCCGAGAGATTTTTCCAAAAATCCAGAATAGCCTTCATATCAATCCGGCCTAGCTCGGTCGCTTTCACCCGTTTCAACCAAGCTGATATATTTGAATGCTTGCCCGGGTCGAAGGGCAGATCAACAAAGTTTGCACCTGTAATATGAGGGTATACAGCAAAGTCTGCAGCACTTAGCTCACCAACAATGAACTCGCTCCCCTCGAGCTGCTGATTCAGGCGGTCATAAATCGGATCAATAGCCTTACGGGCTGCTTCGTCCAACCCTTCCGGTTTAGGATTCATATTGGCCCATTTCCACAATGACATATTGGTGATAATCGGATCAATCATCGTATCGGCCACCAATTCCCACTCTTTAGCTAACGCAAATGCTGCTGGGTTCGACGGGAACACCGGGTGCTGAGCGTAGACCTTATCCAGATACTCAAGAATAGTCGCTGAGTTTCGCAAAGTAATTTCGCCATCCGTCAGTACAGGCACCTCTGCACGTGGATTCCATGCGTTGATTTTTGCCACATCGTTGCTGTCGACGATCTCATAGTTCAGCTTTTTGAACTCCAGTGCCATCCGTACCTTACGGCAGTATGGGCTGAAGGCAGAAAAATACAGCTTAATCATAGCGCTCTCCTCTATAGACCAGTCGGTCTATTCTTGACCTTTCGCCATAAGCATGTCAAACGACTTTTTCAGATGACCACGCTCAACAAACAGAAACCCGATACGCGCCAGAACCTTATTCAAGCCGCCGCCTGGTTAATCCATCGCCATGGCTATCATGGTACGGGGTTGTCAGATATTCTTGCGCGCAGTAACGCTCCAAAAGGTGTACTGTACTACCATTTCCCGGGGGGTAAGCCTGAACTTGCCGTAGCTGCTCTTGCGCTGACAACAGAGATATTCAATCAACAGCTATTAATGGCAGCCAAACGCACGAGAACTGCGACAGGCTTCATCAAAGCCATGGCTGACCTGACGAAAGAAGATCTTCTCGTCTCTGACTATCGAGCAGGATGCCCGCTGACAACGACTGCACTTGAGACCGCGCCAGAAGAGCCTGCCCTAACTACAGCCTGTCGTGATGGTTTTGAAGTCTGGATCAGTACCGTTGCCAACATCTTCGAGACGCACGGCTTGCCAAAAGTAAAGGCTCGCAGACTGGCAGAGCAAAGTATGGCCGGATTTGAGGGTGCGCTGGCGATTGCAAGGACACGCAAGGACGTTAGTATCATTGACTTGACCGCCGATGGACTCATCCAAATTCTTACTGCTCAAAGGCAGTAGGACGCTGCGCGCTCCCCTTGCCTTGAGACGCGTTTATTCTGATAACAAGTCTCATAAGCTGGAGGAAATCCCATGTCAGAAAGCCGGAAAGGCACGATTGAAACCCCTGAGCGTCTCAAGTTTGATGAGGTTAAGCTGGATGCTTATCTGGCCGCCAATATTGACGGGTATGCAGGACCCCTCTCTGTCAAGAAATTCGCAGGCGGGGAATCCAATCCGACATATCAGCTGACAACCCCAACACGCAAGTATGTGTTGCGCCGGAAACCACCAGGCAAACTCTTACCATCTGCTCATGCGGTTGATCGCGAACATCGCATCATGACAGCACTTGGCGAGCAAGAGTTCCCAGTACCAAAAACATATCTTCTGTGTGAGGACGATGACATAATCGGGACTATGTTCTATGTCATGGATTTTCTGGAGGGGCGTACATTCTGGGACTGGGTGATACGAGAAGTGCCGACTGAAACACGGCGGGATTACTTCAACGCCGCGATTGATAATATCGCTACCTTACACAAGTTCGATCCCGAAGCTGTTGGTCTTGGCGATTACGGCAAGCCGGGCAACTATTTCGGGCGTCAGATCGGGCGCTGGACCAAACAGTACCAAGCCGCAGAAACCGATACACATGAAAATATGAACAAGCTGATTGAATGGTTGCCAACGGCCATCCCTGAGGATGAAGCCGTCAGCATCGTGCACGGCGATTATAAGATTGATAATCTGATTTTTCATCCGGAAGAGCCAAGGGTTATCGGCACACTGGACTGGGAGTTATCAACGCTCGGTCATCCGCTGGCGGACTTTGGGTACTTCCTGATGCCATGGTGTCTGCCGCAGGCAACATCCATGGGATACAGCGATATCGACTTTGCCGAGATGAACCTGCCGACTTTGGATGAAGCTATTGGTCGCTATTGCGACAGTACAGGGCGCTCTGGCCTACCTGATATAAATTTCTGCATGGCCTATTCGATGTTCCGCCTCGCAGGTATTGTACAAGGCGTTTACGCGCGAGCCCTGCAAGGGAATGCTTCGTCAGAGAAAGCCAAGCAGTACGGCATGTTCGTGCCTATGCTGGCAAATTCCGGCTGGGCATTTGCCCAAAAGGCCGGGGCTTGATTATACACCCGCCCCCTTCGACAAGCTCAGGATGAGGGGAGGCATTTGATTATGGCACTTACTCGCTCTGAGCCCGTCGGGGTGTGAGGGTAAGTCCGTCATTCAGCACACATATCACCTGAAATACTTTTTCAACCTTGCTGCCGCTTCTCGCATGACCTCTGGCTGCTTACAGAAGCAGAAACGAGCGAAATTTTTTGGGGCATCCGGATCATCTTCCATATAGAATGAACTGATGGGCACAGCAGCAACGCCTGCTTTCTCAATCAGCTCCTTGCAGAAAGACATATCGTCTCCATTATAACCAACGTCACGAATATCCACAGTGAGAAAGTATGTCCCTTGTGCCGGAGAAAGACTGAATCCTGCACTGCGTAATCCATCGACCATGATGTCACGCTTCATCTGCATGTCAGCAACGAAATCATTATAATAACTGTCATCAAACCCGAGACCTTCTGCCACCGCGAGCTGCAAATGAGGCTGGATCGTATAGGACAGAAACTGATGGGTCTTGGCCATAGCCTCAATGAGATGGGCGGGGCCGGTTGCATAACCGATGCGCCAGCCGGTCATGGAGAAGGTTTTTCCAGCAGAGCCAATCCGCACACAGCGTTCTGCCACGTCCGGCATGGTCATCAGCGGTCTGTGCTTGAGGCCGTCAAAAATCAAATGCTCATAGACTTCATCACAAACTGCGATCAGGTCATGTTCGCGGATAACATCCGCTAACAGAGTCAGTTCGCTATCCCTTATCACCTGACCTGTCGGGTTATGTGGTGAATTGATCGCGATAAGTTTTGTTTTCGGTGTGATGGCTGCGCGTAATTTTTTTTCGTCAATGCGCCAGTCAGGAGGTGTCAGATGCAAAACCACAGGCGTTGCGCCGGCCGCCTCAACCATCGGTGCATAGCTATCGTAAAATGGGGCAAAGAGAAGTGCTTCGTCCCCTGGTTGGAGGAAGCCCAGAAAAGCAGCAGCGAGAGACTCCGCCGCCCC
>JALEGM010000310.1 GCA_022763145.1 Aquisalinus sp.
GGTAATCCCAGGAAAACGGCGTTGCCACAGGTTGAAACGAAAGCATGGGCACCGGACTGCCGGATATCGAGTCTCAGAAACTTGTACCCACTCCAGGCAGCCAGCGCGATGATACTGAGCATGGCGATGAAGTAGCCTGCCAGAAAAGGTACAAGCTCCAGTCCTGGTGGTGGTGCCTTGGTATAAAAGTTCAGGATTGCCACGGGCATGGCGAACATGAAAACAAACCGGGAAAGCACGCGCGCGGCAGCGATATCCAGCCATTTGCCAGCACCGGCGACATAGCCTGTCAGTACGATCAGAAACAGTGGCAACACAATGGTGATTAACGTCGACATCAGACCGCTATAGGCAGGGGCTGCCTGCGTATCAAACACTGATGTCAGAAAGGGAGAGTATCAGACGGGCAATCAAACCTGAAATCGGAGGGGCTGGGGGGCAATTACAAAAAAACATCCGATATCGGGCACCACCGGCCCGCCTGATATCTATTTGATACACTTTGAATGCGGCATGGGCGGGGGTAAAAAAAGGCCATTTGAAGACATGGTAAATTTGGCCTCATATTAGCCTGGCTTGTCAGGAGCGATATGGCATTTTAGGCTATTGCCATGAGTATTGAAGTATTACCGAATAGTGCAGGCAGAGCGCGCCGTCAGCCCGATGTTGCTTTTACCAGGGCTGAACTAGATCAGATTTTAAATGTGTATGGCTTCTTCGTCGCCTCCGGGGACTGGAAGGATTATGCGATTGATATGCTGAAAGATGTCGCTGTGTTTTCCGTTTTTCGACGGGCTTCCGAAGCACCGCTTTATCGTATTGAAAAGAACCCGAAACTCGCCCGCAAACAGGGCGCCTATGCAGTCATCTCCATGTCCGGCCAGGTATTGAAGCGCGGGCAAGACCTCGCGCAGGTGCTGCGTATTTTTGACCGCCAGAAGTTGAAGCTGGCAGATTGATATTCGCTTTATACGGATTGGTTTACTCGCCTAACGCGGCGACTTGACCTGCTGCACGTTGCTTCGCGACCTCGCAGGTCTGGTGAAAAATCGCGCGCTGCGCATGACTACCGCCAATTTTTTCCAGATGCGGCAGGGCCTGCTCCAGATGATGCACGGCTTCCTCGGCGGCGCCTCTGGCAAAAGCGAGAATACCTGCTGCTGCCGGAAGGCCTGCTTTTTGCCAGGCGATGGCAGTTTCCCCGGAACAGCTTTGTGCTTTCTGGCGCATGTTAGTGACATGTTTTTCTGCACAAAGAGGGTCTTCGGCATGGGAGATGGCAAAGAGATAGTGCAAGTCATGAAACGGGAAAATATGGTCCCCAGAGCGGGCTTGTGCCTGTTCAATGAGCGGCTGCCAACGACTGCCAGCGTCAAGGCCGTTCAACTCGAGGCGCCATAGCAGAGAAGCTGCGCCAATCTGTTCTTGTGGGAATTCTGGCCATTCACCCCATAGCCAGGTGTCGAAAATATCATAAACTTTCTCTTGCTCACCCAGGGCCAGGTGGAAAAGAGCCGTATGCCACCAATTATGTTCGCGGATGAACGTGCCTTTGCTGGCCCAGATATGAGAGCAATGGCTAAGCCAGCTTGCGCCCTCGGCGATACGCCGTTCTGTCTCCATGACATGTGCCCCGGCGTGCTGTGCCCAGACATCATCTATGGCGATCTCGACAGCATGACGGGCTTCCTTTTCTGCAGCACGAACGTGATGGTTTTGTTCAAGAGCAAAGGCGTAAAGTCCGTGTACATAAGGCGTGTCGCGGCAGGCTTGCACGGCTAACGCACCCAGATGTAGCATGGCTGCCTGGTCGCCCAGATTGAAAGCGTGATATTGGCCCCATTTGATACTTACCAGATCATCCGGGCAATCACGTGCAATCTGGCTGAAAAGGTCCAGCGCCGCTCGAAAATCCTGTGCCGCCCATGCAAGAACGGCTCGGCAGAAAAGATCTTCCCGCTCAGTGATACCCGCGCGATGTTGTTGCATCCGGGTCAGATAAGGGGCCGCGTCATCCCAGCCTTCCCGGCCTTCAAAGGCGAGATGAAGAGCTGCTGCATTGGCGTTCAATAAGGTGCAATCAGGGTTTGCATCTGCAGCCTCAAACAGCGCGCGTAAATTCGCGCCATAGCCAAGTAATTCCTGCACATAATCTGCATATGCTGACTCAACATCAGCATTGCCGTTGGTGATGCGCGCGCGGCTTTGTTTGATCGTACTCATTAACTCAAACTATCGTGTCTTGCTCTCATTGGAACGCGCTGATTGCACACTAAGCTTCACGTTCTCGCCAGATTGGCAAAGAATGCAAGAAAAAAGCCTCTGCCGGCTAAGGCAGAGGCTTTTCATTCGTTAGCTTAAAAGCAGAAACTTAGTCGCGGGCAAAGCCGAGAATGTTCAAGATGTTGATGAACAATGTCGCGAATGAGCCATAAAGCATGAAAGCGCCGAGAATGGAGGCGCGTGAATTGCTCTCGCTCATGCCCTCACGATACATGTGCTTGATCATCTGTGTTTCAAACATTGTTACTGCGCTGGCAAAAAGAACAACCGCACAAGATGTCAGGAAGCCAAACAGGCCGCTCTTGAAGAACAGGAAGTTCAGGATAATCGCAGCGAGAAGGCCGATACCTGCCATAAACAGGAACTGGCTCATGCCGGACAGGTCACGCTTTGTGGTGTAGCCATAAAGGCTGGCGCCAGCAAATACAGCTGCAGCTGCGAAGAAGGCCTGATAGACAAGATCAGCCCAACCAACGCCGACGTAAAGTGCGACAACTGGCCCAATAAGCATGCTCCACATGAAGACGTAGACCCAGTAGGCGCCATGGGCGACAGCAGGTGAGCCTGTGGCGATGATGCGCGGGGCGATAAAGCCGAGGCCAATAATGCCGATGAACGGCAACCATGGCAGCACACCGGAAATCGAGTTTACGATACCGGGATTGCCGATAAGGAACATGGCGACCAATGCCGTACCGGCAATGCCAAGTGTCATGTAATTGTATACGCCCAGCATGAAGCTGCGCAGACCCTCATCATAGGCGACGCCTGTGGTGGCTGTATCAGCCTGATAAGGACGGTTAAAATCGTTCATGTTTTCTCTCCAGTCACTAATGGATAACGAACAAACTTCTGACCTGAGTATATTGGCATTGGGCAGGTAAATACAAGGTGATCAGAGCCTGATAGGATTTAATTATCAAACGGTGAGGTGGGCTGTTTGCCTGCCTTAATCCTTCTTGCGGAACCGTGCTGCAAAAAAGCCATCCATGCTGCCTTCAGGCACGCGCATAGCCGGGTGTGTGCGCAGATATCCTTCCCGTGTAATGCCCTCCGCTAATTCTGGCAGGTCATCAGGCGTTAATGGCATTAATTCCAGCTGATCATGGCGTGCAAGGGCGGCCTTCGCCTGGTCTTCGCCTTCTTCGCGTTGCAGGGAGCAGACGCAGTAAACCAGAGTCCCGCCAGGTTTCAGGAACTCGAAAGCCCGGTCAATAAAACCGCCCTGTTGTTGAGCCAGGTTACGCACTTCATCTTCCGTACGATTCCAAACCACGTCAGGGTGGCGGCGGATCGTGCCTGTGGCAGAACAAGGGGCATCCAGCAGCACCATGTCAGCTAACTCATCTGGTTGCCAATTTAGGATATCCCCTTTGATGGTTTCAGCAGTGAGTTTGGTGCGCTCCAGGTTTTCGCTCACGCGTTTCAGGCGGGTACCAATATTATCGACCGCAGTGACGCTGGCGCCGAGGGCAGCCAACTGCATGGTCTTGCCACCGGGGGCAGCACACAAATCCAGAACGCGCTTGCCAGATACATCCCCCAGCAATCGCACGGGCAGGCTGGACGCAAAGTCCTGCACCCACCAGTCACCACCTGTAAAACCCGGTAGATCGGGTACAGCATGATGGGCCGGCAGGCGTCGATGCAGGGGCGCAAAACTCGAGGTGTTTTCAAACCCTGCAAAGAGATCAGGGTCTGCTTTTGGCTTTAAGGAAATATCCAGTGGTGCGATGCCTGCCTTGTGTGCAGCGGCAATATCCCGGGCTATGTTGGCACCATAGTGACGCTCCCAACTGCGCCAGAGCCAACCCGGCGTGTCTGCCCGTAATGGCAGCTTCTCCAGTTGTGCTTTGCCCCGCGTCGCAATTTTGCGGGCAATGGCGTTGACCAGACCCTTATAGCCAGCGGTTTCCCGTTTCTGGCTGGCAAGTTCGGCGGAGGTAGATGCGATGGCGTGCGCCGGGGTCTCCAGAAAAGCAGCCTGGGTGACCGCAAGGCGTAAAATATCCTGCACTTCCATTGCGCCCTTGGGCAAAGGCTTGTTGAGATACTCCCCGATCACCTGATCGAGTGAGCCGCGTCGCCGCAGACTCGTGTTCACCAGATTGAAGGCGAAAGAGCGGTCAGGCCCTTCCAGCACACTGAATGTGCGGCAGTCTGAGAAGGCATTGTCGAGTGTCCGCCCCTTGCGCAGCAACATCAGCACATCCAGCGCCGCCCGTCGGGCGGCCATGCCCGGCATTTTCTCTTCAAGCTCAGACAGGTGCTCGGAGGCACGGGCCTTGCGCGGATCGCCCGGTCCGTCCTCCACAGATGTGGAGTGCCTTTTATCGCGAAAACCTCTGTCAGGTTGCTTGTCAGTTGTAGCCATAATTCATCGCTGCTCTGGTTCAGCCGGTTGCCATAGGCCTAAAAGGGGCGAGCAGGCAAATGATTTTCAGGATTTCCATAAAGTAATCAGGTCAGGATTCGCCAAAAGCGCATTTTCAGCTTATGCTGTGTCTATCAGTTGCTGGTCAGGTCGTGTGATCGGTTAGTCTTGAAGGGGAATTATTATGGTCGGGAAAACGCTTATCTCAATGGCTGCTGCCAGTCTCGCACTGACGGGGGCAGTACTGGCGGCGCCCAAGCAGGATGCGCCTATCACCAAGCCGGATGAGTTGCTGTTTGATTACGATGTGGAGACCATCATTCCTGTTTTGCAGGAGCTAGGCCTGCCATGGGAAGGGCGCACTGCACCAGGCGGTGCCAAGGTTGTGCTGTCTGAAGCTGAAAACGGCATCAAGTTCGTGCTGGCACCGGCGGCCTGTGTGCGTGCTGTTGATGATGGCTGCTATGGTGTGAACATGATCGCCATCTTTACTGGCGATGCTGACCAGCGCACGGTTCAGGCGTTCAACTACAAGTATCCATATACAAGTGCTGGCATTGATAATTCGGGCTCTGCCTTTATCAGCCGCTATGACATTGCAGACTTTGGCACACCGCGGGGCAACTTTGCGCGTTCACTTGATGTGTTCTTGAGTCAGGCGGCCTATTTCCGTGATACGCTTGAAACAGCGACTGTCACGGTCAATCGGGCCGCTTATACGGGCGATTTGGCTGCCAACAGCCTCAACCTGCAAACGATCATCAGCGATGAGGAACTGGCGCAGCGTATTGGTATAGACACCAACGGGCATGAAGTAAGTCTTGAGCAAACAGCTGCGTTCATCAGCATACTGTTTGAAGCTAGTGAGCAGGTGCCGGAGAAAATCATCAACGACGTGGCAAACTGATCGCGATGGTGCGTAGGCTTTTCGACTGAGATTTTTCCGATCATCTAAAGGGGCCTGTTGTGGCCCTTTTTGGTGAAGTAACGCCCGGCCTTGTGAGATGGCCCTTGTAGGTGCAGACGCTCGAGCACTATTAGCGTCTTGCTAGTCACCGGCTGATATGGTCTGGAGCATGAGAGAGAGCCTGTTTACGCACATCCGTGATTTGCGTTTGCCAGCCCCATGTCTTTCGCTTAAGAGACGGGCCTGATCATGATGGACATGCACCCGTAGCTCAGCTGGATAGAGCGCTGCCCTCCGAAGGCAGAGGCCAGAGGTTCGAATCCTCTCGGGTGCGCCAGTAAAATCAATACCTTAGCATATGTCAAAGTTTTGCTAATTACGTTGAGTAACCACGAGAATTGACTTTTATTGTGGCGTTAGGTTCGTTTACCGAATTTTCCGTTCTAAAAGCTCTTTGAACAGAGAGAGTAGTTCAAGACCATTTTAAGAGCGTCTCCGCTTGGCTGAGTACGGTATTTATAGCGACGGGTGCCAAGTCCGGCGGATATCCATACTTCTTCAAGATGCGGCGCACTAGAACACGCAGCTTTGCACGCGCGCTTTCTTTAAGATGCCAGTCCACCGTGACGTTCTTCTGAAGCTGCTCGACAAGTACGTTGGCAATTTTGCGCAACTCTTCATTTCCAAGCACATCAACCGCACTCTTGTTTTGGGAAAGCGCATCGTAAAACGCCAGCTCCTCTTCACCCAAGCCAAGATCGTCGCCTCGCTGCACGGATGCCTTCAGATCTTTTGCCATATCAATCAGCTCCTGGATCATTTCCAGGCTGGTGATCGCATTGGCATGGTAGCGTGCTACAGCGGCTTCAAGGCGCTCAGAGAAGGCTTTGGCTTCGACCACGTTTCTTTGCTGTCGTGCTTTTATCTCTCCCGCTAGAAGCTTTCTAAGTGCTTCCAAGGCCAGGTTTTTGTGCTCCATGTTCTGGATTTCGGCCAGGAAGTCTTCAGACAAAACCGAGATTTCCGGCGACTTCATTCCCGCCGCTTCAAGCACATCGATAATTGTCGCATCTGCTATGGCAGATGCAATCAATTGCCCGATTGCAAACTCTTTATCTCTCTTGCTCATCCTTGATTTCGGGGAGGACTTTGCCATTGCGGCTCTCACGGCTTGGAAAAAGCCGATTTCTTCTTTCATCGATTGGGCGTAATCGCTAGCTGAAGCGAGGGCGAAGGCCTTGGAGAGATTTGCTATGAGGTCGGCGTAGTAATTCAGCGCTGCTTTCTTCGCTTTTGCATCTGATGTCTCGTCTGCACGCTCTTTCTGTTTTTTAAGCGCCCACTCAATGGCGCCAGCCAAAGCCTGCAGTCGTTGTTGTGGCGCACCATCAATCCCTAGATGATAATCATATCCGGAGAAAAAAGCCTGACAGCGCTCCACGAGTTCCTGAAGTGTCGCTACCGCTTCTTCTTCATCGATACCGGTCTTGTCACGATCCGTTGCCGTATAATTTTGCAATGCCTTCTTTAGGTTTTGACCAATGCCAATGTAATCGACTACGAGGCCACCTGGCTTATCTTTGAAAACCCGGTTCACTCGTGCAATCGCCTGCATTAGGCCATGTCCACGCATCGGTTTGTCGATATACATCGTATGCATACTGGGGGCATCGAAACCTGTCAGCCACATATCCCGAACAAGCACAAGTTTCAGAGGATCGGCTGGATCGCGAGCGCGTTTCGCCAACAGGTCTCTACGGCTTTTGTTGCCGATATGTTGTTGCCATTCGAGCGGATCAGAGGCAGAGCCAGTCATGACGACTTTGACAGCACCTTCCTTGTCATCCTCCGAATGCCATTCAGGACGCAGAGCTATAATTCGGTCGTAAAGATCAACACAAATTGCCCGGCTCATGCACACGACCATGCCCTTGCCTGCCATCGCTTCCAGCCTGTCTTCGAAATGTGTGACAATGTCTTCGGCTACCTTTTCCAGGCGCGGTGGCGCTCCGACCAGCTTCTCTACGCTACTCCAGCTGGACTTTGCCTTTTCCTGTTCAGACAGGCTTTCGTCATCAAACAGAGCATCTACAGCTGCGTCAATTTCTGGCAGTTTTTCCTTTTCCAGTTCGACCCTTGCCAGACGACTTTCATAGTAGATGGGGACTGTCGCCTTGTCTTCTACTGCCCGGCTGATGTCATAGATGTCCACGTAGTCGCCGAAGACAGCAGGTGTGTTCACGTCAGCAGCTTCAATCGGTGTGCCCGTAAAACCGGCAAATGATGCATTTGGCAGAGCCTGACGCAAATAATGCGCATATCCATATCGCCGCGTTCCAGTGGTTCGGTCCAGCTTCGCATCAAAGCCATATTGGCTTCGGTGGGCTTCATCCGCGATGACGATGATGTTCCGACGGTCAGAGAGCATGGGGAAGTCTTCCTCCCCGCCCAATGGCGAAAACTTCTGCAGCGTTGAAAATATAACGCCACCCGACTGTCTGTTCAGTTTCTCGCGCAGGTCCTCGCGGTCTTCAATTTGTTCAGGTGTCTGACGGATCAGGTCGCGGCATAAGGAAAACGTCCCAAACAGCTGGTCATCCAGATCGTTACGGTCAGTGACGACAAGCACGGTTGGGTTTTGCATCTCGGGCGCACGGACCAGAAGCCCTGCAAAGAATGCCATCAGGAAACTTTTGCCAGACCCTTGCGTGTGCCAGATCACGCCGACCTTGCGGTCGCCTTCCTCCTGCACGGCATCGACAGCGCTCGAGAGTGCTTTTCTTGCGCCATGAAACTGATGATACCCGGCAATAATCTTGAAGACGCCATCGCCTTTGTCACCAAATACGGTGAAGTCGCGCACCAGTTGCAACAGATACTCCGGCTGCATCAGACCACGCAGGAGGGTTTCCATCTCCTTTGGGCCCTCTGGCGTGAAGTCGCCCTCTGTGCCCGTAACCGTGCGCCAGGGCATGAAACGGTCTTCATCGGCACTCAGCGAGCCGACGCGCGCCAGTAGCCCGTCCGATGTGACGAGAGCAGCATTGGTACGAAAAAGTGACGGGATCTGACTTTTATAGGTTTGAAGCTGATTGAAGGCATCTTCAATCGTTGCATTCTCGCTCGCTGCATTCTTCAGTTCGATAACAACAAGAGGTAGTCCGTTCACGAATGCCACAATATCTGGGCGACGGTTGTGGCCGCCTTCAACGACGGTGAACTGGTTTGTCACCATCAGGTCATTATTCGTTGGATTGCTGAAGTCGATCAGGCGCACCTTGTCGCCTTTGATCGTGCCGTCAGGGCGACGATATTCAACGTCGATGCCATCGACCAACAAGCGGTGGATACGTCTGTTTTCTTCGATCAGCGAGGGCGTTTCCGAGATTTGAACCTGCTTGAGTGCGGATTGCAAAGCCTCTTCCGGGATGTCCGGGTTTAGCCGTCGTGCAGCTTCTTCCAGGAAACTTGTGAGAACAACCTCCCCATAAGCACCGCGTCGTCGCTCCGGCCCGTCAGGCGCGATCGCGATTGCATCTTCAAAGCGCCAGCCAAGCTCTTGCATCAGCGCCAGCGCTGCCTGTTCGACGAGATCTTCAGTAAAACTCATCAAGCCTCACTTGTCAGGGATTTAACGCGTCGTGCAAATGCCCGGTGCATCTGTTCCAAGGCAGAAATCATCCAAGTCTGTAAATCTGGCCAACAGCTTTTATCCGAGAGATCACGCAGATGGTGATAAGCGATAATCCGGCAAGAACGGCGTTCAGGCAGGGGCATCCAAACAAGTTCCAGGTTCAACTCCCCCTCAATCGCGGCTTTGTCCAACTCCAGCTGTTCAAAGTAAGAGTTGGCGTTATCGTCCCCGAGATTCAACTCAACGCCAATGCGGTCCTCTCTGGTGTTGATAATTGCACCAATGTGCATGCCAGAACGCCCGATTGAGAACGTAGTCCAGTGCTGGGGTAAAGGCTTCTGAGAGCGCAGTACCGAATGTCCTGCGAGGCGCTCCTTTAGAGCTTCCCAGAATTCGAGTTGCAAGCGTTTTGTCTCCGTCAGTGCTGCTGGCTCCATGGATCGAGCAGAGCGTCCGACTTCACGTTTCCAATCATTCGGTTTGGCTACAATGTTGAACTTGGGCGCGGCAGGGCTATCCCCAATCCGCCAAAGTTCAATCTCCAGGCCGAAGAACTGAAACTCATCACTTGAAATCTCGTTGAGCCAATCAATGGCTGCTCGGTGCTCTTCATGGAATTTTGCTGCCACCCAAACGCAAGTCTTGGCTTCCAGACCTGCAGCATAAGTCATGATTTGCCCGAGATGTGAGTGATCTGTAGTCTCAAGCTGGTTTTCGATGACAACCCAGCCGCCATCGGCCGACCCGGTATCTTTACACAGAATATCCGCGCTAAAGCGTCCGACGCGACGCTCTTCCTGCTCGACTTCCAAAGACATATTGAGCGTCTCACCCAGGAGCACGATGTTTTCTTCCTGCGCCAGCCAGGGGGTAAAATCGCGATCTTCCTTGGTCCATTCAGCACGGAGGTCGACGCGCTTTAGGCGACCCAACTGTGTCATTGTAAACCCCCAGCCAGCGATGTGTTAACTTGACAGTTACGCATTTTATATACATTTATGAAGTAGCTCATCTGCCACGTGTAGAAGGAGTATTCGAGGCCGCTCCGGGAAACCGGCGCGGCTTCAGCCGTTTGTGGAGATCTATGTAGCGGCATCTCGCTCCCTCCTTAACTTTTGAACTCTATGAGTTCTATCCGTGCAATATGCTGTTTTTAAAAGGTAATTTGCGCCGCGAGCGGAAAGAACGACCAGATATTCCTCGCGGAACCACAAAAGGACATTCTGTTCACTCTTCCGTCGGTTCTCCCAAATCTCGATTTCGGTTTCAGCGTCTCCGTTCTCAATGATCCACCGAACCCACCTGAGGCGCTCGCAGCGACGTAGATCCGGCAACCTTTCAGCTTCAACGCTACCTTCCGAAATGAGATGCCAAAAAGTGAACCATTTCTGCTCGTACTCTGGTGCCCTTCTGGTGTTCACCTTCACTCCTCGAAATCGGAGATCGTGACGTTTGATGTCATTCTCGAAAACATCGTAAATAGCGTCTTCATAACGCGCCCAGTCGCCATTGTAGTCGTTCAATCGAATAAGGTCGGGAAGGCTCATTCGACCCCACCGTTCGGTACCCAGCGCAAGAGATTGAATTTTTCCGCACCGAATGACGACGTTCGTGTGAGAATTCGATCTCCAAGCCGGACCTTAAGATCTTTGATCAATTGCAACTTCGCAGAACTGCCGGACAAATCGCGGTTCTCATAGCCCACCGCTCCGATCAGCAGGTCAGCCAATTGCAGAACAGGACTTTCATGAGACCGAATTTGCTGCACGCGGCGAATGGTTTGATGATCAAAATCATAGATTTGGTTGCAGAGGACGTCGTGCAGTCGCTGAACCTTATCGCTACCTCGCGTGTCCTTTATGTCGACATAAACATTGTAGGCATGCGGCGGTTTGAACACGTAGCGCAGCATGAAAAAGTACATCTTGTAGTACCACTCATCATGCGACTGATCGTGGGCACCGTGATCAAGAATGCTCTTGTCGGGGATCAGAACGCCTCGAAAATGGAGCGAGGGATCATTCAGGAAAAACGCGATCAGCTCGCGATAGAACGGCAGCGCGCCATTCGAAACCTTCGTCCATTTGATTTCGAAACTGGGCGAGATGCCATGGCGGTCCTTGATCCCACGTATCGCACTGGCGATGCGACGGGTTTGATCTGCATCGCAATAGACGCCGCCAAGAACCATCACCTTTTCGCGGTCATTCTCCAGATGACAACTTTCGTCACAGTAGATGTTGATCAAGCGTGCACTCATACCGCCGCCTCCGCGTCTTTCAGGCGGATTTCGCCGGACATGAGTTTGGGCAGGAGGAGGTCGCGCATCTCGGCGAGGGTTTGGTTTTCATGCTCGTTGGCTTGGCGCTTTTCCAAAAGAGGCAGAGCTACATTTTCAAACGCATTGGCGCAGTCCTCAGGCAGCAGAACGTCCGCTTGCATGAGGACCTTGGGAGGTACGCGCTGATGGCTGTTGGAAGTGCCCGTGACCATTGCCGCCATCTTCTCTCGCATCGCGTCTGATCGGAACAACGCTTCGGCGGTTGCTCGTCCTATACCTGCCGCAGGCTTGAAACACAGGAACTCAGTAGAGCATATCTGACGATGCTCGCCCGCGAGCTGCGGAACCCAAACACGTTCTATGCGAGGGTTGAGCTTGGAGATCAGCAACGAGTTGGCGGGAACCGCTGTTTTGTTGCTTTTGATCTCCGCGCCTCGTTCGACGGTGGGCCATTTGGCCTTGTCAAAGGCAGGTAAGCTGAAGTGCTCGAACGTCTCGTCGAGGTGCTGGTCCGGTTTGACGGTTTGCTTCTGCTGTTCGACTACTGTGTTCAGCGGGCGCGTCTCCCACCCCTCCGGCAGGCCGTCGTCGCTGAGTTTGGCGGGGAAGAGGGGGGCGAGGGTGGTGGCTTTTTCGGGGGGGAAGGCGTGGCCCATGATGGCGGCGGGGTCGGTTACGCCCTCCGCCTGACGGCGGGTGGGGCCGAAATCTACAAACCAATCCCGGAACAGCGCCCGCGCCATCTCTTCCAACGTCTCATTCATTCGCCGGTTCAACTCGATTTTGTCGAAGACCAGTTTTACGCGCTTGGATACTTCCTTCTGTTGGCTCAAATCCGGGAATGGAATCCTCAGGTGCTTGATGTCCCGAATGGGAAGCTGAGGTTGAGCGCTCCCAGTCTGCAACGACGCGACCTGTCTCGAAAAGGCGGGAGACCGCAATGCGTAATACAGAAACTCAGGATCAAGCGCGGTTTTGTCTGGTCGCATTAGGACCATACCCGAGTTTATTCGAACATGCTCAAATGGGACGCTCTCGTCATACAATGCCAAGTTACCAACAGTCCCACGTGTGGTGAGTATTACGTCGTCTCGTTGTGCCTTACCTTTTCTAAGCAACTGGTCCTTCTCTTCTGATATGAAAGCCGTATCAGAAAAACTAAAGCCACTCGCCGAGACATTGCCCGCGTTCAGGAATAGGCAATGGCCACGCTCTGAAAACTCATTTGTTTTTGGATAATTGGCCCCTCGGTCACCATCAATGATTTCAAGTGGGAGGTCGCCCAAAGCCTTGTCTGGGAACATCACTTGCTCCCCAGCTCACCAAAGAGACGAGCTATCGCAGTCTGTAGATCGTTTGACTTGGAAAATTGAGCCATCGCCCTTGCGGAAAGAGCTTGGAAGTGTTCTTCAAACGGCACCCCGTCATTTTCATCCTCTGCCGCCCCGACATATCGCCCGGGCGTCAGCACATGGTCGAACTTTCGGATGGTCTCCAGCCTTTCAGACTTACAGAACCCCGGTTCGTCGGCGTAGGCCTCCCAGCCTTTCTCCTCCAGCGTCTCGGGCTTGGCGCGCCAGCGGCGGTAGGTGCCTGCGATGCGGTCGATGTCCTCGTCCGAGAACTCGCGCCGCACCCGGTCCACCATATGGCCCATGTTGCGGGCGTCGATGAACAGCACCTCTCCGCGCCTGTCCCGCAGCCCGTTGGCGGATTTGTCCCGGCTCAAAATCCACAGACAGACGGGAATTTGCGTGGAATAGAAAAGCTGCCCCGGCAGGGCGACCATGCAATCGACGCGGTCTTCCTCGATCAGCCGCTTTCTGATCTCGCCCTCGCCGCTGGTTTGCGAGGACATAGAGCCATTGGCGAGAACCACGCCCGCATGGCCGCGCGGGGCAAGGTGGTGGATGATGTGCTGTATCCACGCGAAGTTGGCGTTGCCCTTGGGCGGGATGCCGTATTGCCAGCGGTCATCCTCCAGCAGCCGGTCGCCGCCCCAGTCCGAGATGTTGAAGGGCGGGTTGGCGAGGATGTAATCGGCCTTCAGCCCCGGATGCGCGTCCTTGTGGAAGCTGCCCGCGCTGTCCCATTCGATGGCGGCGTCGATGCCGTGGACGGCGAGGTTCATCTTGGCGAGCCGCCATGTGGTATGGTTGATCTCTTGCCCGTAGACGGAGAGGTTAAGCGGGTTGCCGCCGTGGTCTTCGATGAATTTTTCGGACTGGATGAACATGCCGCCGGAGCCGCAGCAGGGGTCATAGACGCGGCCTTGGTATGGTTCGAGCATCTCAACGAGGGTGCGGACGACGGAGCGGGGCGTGAAAAACTCGCCGCCACGTTTGCCTTCGGCGCTGGCGAAACCGGAGATGAAGTATTCGTAGACTCGGCCTAAGAGGTCGCGCGCCCGGTCGGCGCTGTCGTGCATCTTGATGTTGGAGAAAAGGTCCACCAGCTCGCCCAGCATGGTTTTGTCGAGCGTGGGGCGGGCGTAATTTTTGGGCAGAACACCTTTGAGGGTCTCGTTGGTGGGCTCAGCCTCGATGGCCTCCATCGCGTCATCGATGATCTTGCCGATGTTTTCTGATCGGGCGTTTTGCTGGATGTGGGACCATCGGGCGGTTTCGGGCACCCAGAAGACATTCTCCGCAAGATATTCTTCGGGGTCCTCAGGGTCGGCGAAGTCATCCTGTGCCAAATCATCATGTTTAGCCTGGAACGCCTCCGAGATGTATTTGAGGAAGATCAGTCCAAGTGCGACGTGCTTGTATTCTGAAGGCTCAAGGCCACCGCGCATTTTATCTGCTGCTTTAAAAAGGTCAGCAGCGAAGTCCAAATCAGACTGGCGAGTATTGGTGGGCATCTATTTTTGCTCTGACTTTAAGGGCTATGAGCCTGTTCTTAGAACCTATGCGTATCAAAGAATCAATTTTCTACACGCATTCACGATCTGTAAATTGAAATCACTCACTTGCACTCTTTTTAGGTATCCGTGTTCTCAGTTCCAAGAGAGATTGGTTTCGCTATTTCGACTTATGGAGTAACCCCTAGGAGCAAAATTCGATCAGGCGACAATGTATCCGCTGCTCGACGCAGCCATGATTATCGTCAAATTTTTTGAAATAAAGCGGTTTACCTAAAATGTTAGCATTATAATGCAGTATACATGATCACGGCTGTCTACGGAAATCCAGGACATCATCGCTAGGGCATGATTTATAAGGGGGTTGTAGGTGAACACCGCGGCGACAAAAATGTATCCCAAAGAAAGAGCCAGTATACTTGGGTACTGAGAGTGGCAAATTCTCTATGCCCAAACACTATATAATTACCGTATCTTATCGATCTGTTCTTTTGGTTGACGACTCTGTGGATACTGCACACGAGTGTGTACTCCTTTGACTAAATCAGAACTGTATACATCGTGCGTAGACACTTAAATGGGGTCGTCGCCGATGTGTAACACATTGACTTGGTTCGCGTGTGTTACACGGTTTATCCTATCAGAAGCAGGCAAGGGGGTTTGTTACAATTTGTGCCTATTAGGCACACCAAAGGTAAGTCGAGAGGCATCTCCACGAAACCTTCCACCCAGATGTGTTCGATGGATAAAATCTGCTTCCCGAAGTATTTCAGCAGCTCGTCTAATTCTGTGTGCGCTCCAATGACGGAACTTACTCCGTACGTGCCATTGCTTTAAAAGCTATGGAGAAATCCTCTTTTCATGGGTACGAACATGAATGCATGTGCAATAGAGTGACATAAAGAAACAGCGCGTCGTGGTCAGCCCTGTTTATGTGCTCCAGTTGCTGAGTTAGGCTTGGCTTTATAATGCGGCAGCCTCATGCAGCCGCGCCTTCAACGTAAGGCGGCATGAGAGGCTTTGGCAAGATTGATTTTGGTGCTGGTGAGCGATAGTCCAACGAAGAGTGCGGACGCAGTTTATTGTAGTGTCGTCGCTATCATTCGATCAGCGTTTGTGCTTCTTTCAGTGTATAGAGTATTTCTCTGTTTAAGAACTCATCTCTGAGCTTTGAGTTGAAGCTTTCACAATAGCCATTCTCCCACGGCGATCCTGGCTCAATGTAGAGCGTCTTCACGTTCAATCGCCTAAGCCATTCCCTCAGAGCAATGGCAATAAATTCAGGGCCGTTGTCCGAGCAGATATGCTCAGGTGGCCCATGGGTGAGGAATAGCTCGGCTAGTACCTCCAATACGGTTTGACTGTTCAACTTCCGCTCCACGCGGATAGCCAGGCATTCTCTGGTATACTCATCAATCACAAAGAGCATGCGGTATTGAGACACCATCATGCGTGCGGTCTTGGGCAAAGTAATAAGACCATACATGATTAGGCCGCTCTGCTCTAATACGGATACAGGCCCATCATTGAGCCAGAGTCTGCCTCCCTTCGGTTGCTTCTGTGGTACTTTCAACCCTTCACGACGTCGTGCTTGTGTTGATCGAGTGGTGCAAGAGCTGAGTGTCTCAGAGCGCCATGCCTGTCGTACCCTTGGTCAGCATGGCTCTACACAACATATAAAGCCGCAAGGCCATCAAGGTGAAAAACCTCTCACAGAGGCGATCATTCGTCTTGCTGAGCGATATGGGCGCTACAGGAACGGCTATCCACTGCTGTTCCAGATTCCCTTGAGGTACTTAACTAGATTTAGCTCGGCTTGATTTAGCCTTGAATGTTGGTTAATTTGAAATTAGGGATATTTAAAGAGGGGAGTCATGAGCAAAAGATCCATTTCGACTATATTGGGATTAATTTTTGGAGTTGTAACTTTGCTCTGCCTAGTTGGCGCGGTATATTCCGGTGCCACAAATGGCGAACTCATTGGAATTTCGGGTATTAGCTTAGAGCACTGGGTTGGCGTGGCGTCTTTGGCGGCATTGTCAGCTCTGGCACTTCTGAAAGGCGATAATGCCGGCCCGATTGTTGGGGCGACTGCAGTTATATTCGGTGTGATCGCCTTAGTGATATTTAGTGATTTCGACCAGCGTATAATGCCTTCGTATGGGGCTAGTGAAATCGATCCCGATGTTGTTAAGCGAGCCAGTTCCGCCCCGTTTATAACACTGAGCAGCGACGCAGTGTATGGTCCTGAAAAAATTGACTTGAACGGAAAGAGGTACGCTTTTCGGCGGCTGAACGTGGAATCAGATATGAGTCTAGTAGTTGAGTTGAAGTCCGACAGCCGGGATTCGCGGTTGACAGTATTGGAGCGGCAGGAAGATAGATGGTCCATTCTCGAGTCTGATGATGACGGCGGGGGAGGGCTTGATTCACGTATCATATTATCCGCCACCGAAGGCCAGGAACTGCTTCTTTTCCTCGACGGACGGGTCAACTTCGGTGCGCCTGAGCTTTCCAAGCTTACAGGGGTCGACATGATTCTCGAAGTCTACGAAAATAATCCGCTTGCTCGTGTTGAGATGACAAATGTATTCGAGCTTGTACGTTCTGCAACCCTTGCTGACACACGCAGCTATGCGCGACGGGAAAATATGATTGCAGATGTAGAGAACCCGGCGCAGTCCACGTTCCAGCTGAATATTAAGAATGATATTGGTGAGTCCGCCTGTCTGATTATCGATGTTCAGACAACTGGCGATACGACGGCTACCCTGTCGTCTGCTAATGGTATTGAACTCTCGTACAATGATGACGGGGTTGGCCTTGGGTCGCGTATCCTATGGCCTATCTTTCAGACATCAGGGGATACGGAAGAAGTCTATGTGCTAGAAATCAAGCCTTGGAATCAAACTTCGGACTTCGATTTGCTGGTAGAAGTTGCGCCACTGGATGTCTGTAGGGATTTTGACGAGTATAGAAGACCAATTGGGGAAGAGATGGCAGACGCCGTCCGAAATGACCGAGTACTCGGTTTAGCGGACGGACCTACTAGATAAGAGCTCCGTCGAGAACACTGAGGGCATATTTGGAGAGCAGGATGCGTTGGGGGAGTAGCATATCATGGATGAGGCAAACCAGACAGACTATCGCTTTTAGCTGTTTCGCTTTTTTCTTTGCTACACCTTCAGCTATTGGTGGTGAGGATTATTGGCCGGCTGAATGGCCAGCCGAGCTTCTCCTCGAAAATGAAACGTCCAGTTTGATGACCGAAACGCAGCGGCTGATCAGTAACTTCGGTTACGACAGTGACGCTGATGAATTTGACACCCCGGAAAGTCTGATTCGGCGGCTGCGCCGTGACATTGTTTATGTTCAAGAACGCCTGCTATTACCCGCGACTGGTCGAACATCCACTGAATTGAATGATCTGTTACAGAAATCGACTTTGGACGGAACATTCCTTTGTCCGCTCAAGGCTCAGGCAATCCATAGGGATTCTCCTAATTGGGTACAAAACCCTGAAATCACCAAAACAGAAGTACCATACACATTCGTTTTGCGAGGAGACAATCCTACATTATTCTTGGCACAGCTCATTGAGCGCCTGGATGACTGTGCCGTTGGCCATTATCCGCTGAAATCTAGCGAAGTACAGGCAGATGTGACGCCATATCATGCATTTTTGGGAGAGCAGAAACCTGCGTTCGAAAGTGAAGCGGCGTATCGTAAACTCAACAGCGTAATATCTGGTATCAAGCCGGTGGATGCATCAGCCGGCCAGAGTATTACCATCCCCGATTTGAAATTGACCGTTTTGGGTAAGGCGGCTGCCGGTTACAAATTTTCAATTGCACCTGATGTTAACCGCTCCCAAACGAAACCATATTTAGTAGCTGGAAGTGTGCCAGATAGAACTGGCTGCGACGCAGATACAGCATGTCTGTCCGGACTATCAGGGTATTTGGATCTGGGGCACAAGATGATGGATCTGGGTAAGTTTACGATGCTTTCTGATTTGACGATGGGGCGGGATTCTGCAAACAAATTAAATGATCCTTTGATCAACCACCAAATCGAATTTGAAATCACCTTGCCGATTGAATCAGGGCCGGCCACAGCTGAAGATCTTTACAGATACATTCTTGAAACCAATCCTCATCTGGGCGTGTATAACAGTGAGATTACATACTCGGAAACGAGGTTCCGATTCGGAAATGCCAATGTTCCGTCTGCGGCAAGTACGGCTACTGCTGGAATATGCTCAGATGAGGGCGTTGACGCACAGGCTTATGCGGACTGTATCAAGGCGAGGGCAGATGAAATCATGCTGCAATTGCGTAAGGCACTCGGGTGGCCAACAAAGTCGCTGAATGTTTTCCCGCGCACAACAAGTACAGCAAATTCTAATCGAAAAGTATACATCTTTGACGATTCCCTTTCGCCCAGTCTTCAACGAGTGACAAGCTCGTCTTCTCTTGTCGAGAAAGGCATTGCAAGAATTCTGAAAATGCTCGGTGTTCCTGATACTGGTGGTTTCGAGATTCGACAACTGGTATCCAAAAAGGCTCACAGATATTTTGAAAAGGGAAAGGCCGTCTGTTGCTTGCGGAACTCCAAGGACCGTCCGCCACTTGAGCCAGGGCATGCCATTTTCGCTGCAGGTCTGCTTTCAGGTGCTTTGAATGAAGACTGGGGGGGGATGATGGATAATAATTTCAGTGTGAGTATCCATAGTGCTAGTGACTTTCGAATGATTTTTATCCCCGGATGGAAAGATTATATTGCAGGTCAGTTTAGAAGCGGGCAATTTAGACAGTTGCCCTATATTTCAGTTTTTATCGGAGACACACATCATTGTGAAGCTGGCACATCTGGGAATTCCGGTTCTGGACCTTGGGTTGAATTGCACAACTTTCTCAAGGAGGAGCTCAGAGCAGCAGACCTTCTAGTGAATCAGCAGGCCAGATTGCTGGTCGTCAGTGCGCCATATCATTGTGCGGAAGGAAATCAGGAGTATTCTTTCAGCGTCGCTAAACAGCAGTATCTTGGATGCGAGCGTAACGAAAGTGCCGGCTTTGTAGACACGGGACACATTGCGCCATTTATCTGCTTTGCACGTGACGGAAGCAATCATGTGATAGCGGTTGCAGCCCTCAATGAAGCGCTGAATGCTATGTTTGACAAGAATGTTAGGCCAACAAAATACCTAACCGAAGATGAAGTTGGTATTAATGAGAAGTATTTTCTCGCCCCCGGCTGCGGACTATTGAGTGCCGATGTTGACTTGGAAACAGCATACACCACTGGCGATGAAAATGAGTTTGTCGGTGACGGCGTTCGCCTACGTGACCATGGAGCATCGGGATGTGGATCTTCCTTTGCTGCGCCGATGGTCGCTGCCCTCATCACTCGCCTCAACTTCAACCAACTAATGAGGTTGCCGCCCGCCGTTGATGTAAAAGCCATGCTGGCGGCTACTGCCAGCCCGACAAACCAGCCTGACAAATTTTATGGAATCGTCAACTGGCGCAGGGCTGTTGAGACAGAGCCACAACATTACACTTTCTGGTTTGATGGATTTCCAGGTTTCTTGAGAACAGAGTTGCGTGCCGCTGAGACTGAGGAACGACGGGCTTTCCTGGGGGATGTCTGCACCTGCTATGAGAGCGATGTGCGCAACCATGAAACCGGTAAATCCACACTTTCTGCTTGTTTAGCCCGATCTGAGACATCGGATGCCAATGTTGCGATTACAACCCGGTGCGCCGCAAAAGAGCTTTTCATCAGCCATCAGACTGGGGATAAAAGAACAGTCGATCAGATGTCATATTTCAGTAATGCGTCTTCACAGAACAGAATACTGATATCCGTGAGGCGAAATAAACTGGGACGTGATGATACTTGGGACGTGATCAGTGTAGGACCACTGAACTATGGGGAAGAGATTTCAGGAAAGCCCGATCGTTTTGAAAGTGGAGGTTTGGTTACCCTTGCGAACAAGGTGAAGCACGACGATCAAAGATTTGATCCAGTCATGGCAATGCCTGCGGACTGTGTCAGGCCGTCAGGGGATGAGGATAACAAAGCCTGCTTGGAATTGTGCCAATATGGGCAATGTTTGGGGATAGACCACAATGAGTTTACCCATTTAATATTCCGTGGCTGGCGTTTCGAGGAACGTCAGCCGTCAGGTTTTTAGGTATTTCCGAAGGGGACGAGAGGGTGATCAGGAGCCCGCAACACATAATAGCAGTAACTTTGGCGGTAATGGGAATGTCACTGGGTTCCACCGCATCGGCAGAAACCTGTTCGGAATTTGAAAAAGGCTACTGGGATAGTGATTATAAAAATAACCAGGTCAGCCGTGTTCGTCTTTCCGGAAAAACATTCAGGGTTCAGAATTTCGATCGTGCAGCGGGGCAGCCCGAATCTTCAGGGTCGGAAACTACTCATCTGTTTGAACCTGCCGTTGCCACGGGGACAAATACTGCAAACGCCTCTAGCTATCGTGCAGTGGTGGCAATGATCAGTGACAGGTCGCAATCAGGTTTTGCCAAGGAAAGGTTGGATGAGAGTTCCAACAACATCCTGAAATCATTCAGAAATGCGTCAGGGGAGTGGACAATGTCTTTTAGTACGGCATTGGCTGAGGACATGCCTTTTGTTCTCACACAGTCTACCCCGCGGGTTTCTAATGGTGCTATAGGATATGAGGAACGAGACTTCGTTCTCGGCGCGCATGCACTTTATCTGACACCGGTTGCGGCAGGTGGCACCAACAGGAACAATCTGATCACGGCAGTTCGCGACCGGAACGCGCCGCTCCCTGTCATGGCATTCATCATGTCTTTGACTGAGTTTGGTCAGCCGCTGGGTTTTTATGACCCTTCCTGTCAGGAAGGCGAACCATGTGATGTTGCCTGCTATTTGAATTCTCGGGAGATTGAGTCCAAGCTGGAAGGGGAGGCACCTGATCTCAACTATCTCGTGAGCGTAAAACAGTCGGCGCAGGCGCGCGCAGACAGAAATACACCTCATATTCAACCTGCTGTCTATCCCGAGGAAGCTGAGCTCCAGACACGCGTTGACAAAATGACTGATAGTGTTGTGTGGCTGAATATTGAATACTATAGTTGGTCGGAATCCCAGACACAATCCTGCACTGGTTTCATGATCTCGCCCCGGCATATCATGACAGCGGAGCATTGTTTCGAGATTGGCACCAAAGAGTGCAAGACTCTTTCGAAATGGTCTGCCTGTTATGTGCGAGGTTGGCTGCGGCGCAAGGGCGGTGACAATCGTGTCAAAGCACCTGAGTATCAGTTTCTGGATTTGCTTTTTACCGGGGCGTCAGCGCAATTGGATTATGCGGTTTTGGAGATACCCGATTATTGGCTTGCGGCAGGCGAACAGAATTATAATCCGAGAAATGTGTTTCCACTCATGGCGGAGGGAAATCAGCCGGTTGGGCTGACGATACCGCAATTTCCTAACTCCAGAGCTTTTGTGTTCAGTACGGATGAATATTGCGCTACAGCGACGAAAGTGGAAGGTGGCGAGATTAGAGACATCTCTGGTATTGCTGACCCAGCTGCCGATACATTCGTTCATTTCTGCGACACATTGGGTGGAAGTAGCGGCTCCCCCGTATTTAATCCTGATCTCTCAGGTATTATTGGTGTTCATAAGGGAGTAGTGAATCGTGATGATTTTCAATTCGGTAACCGCGCCACGAAGATGAGCCTCATACTTGAGCACATGAACTTAGTGAAGTTAAATGCAAGAACCCTCGGGTTTTCGGACCCGGAGCGGATTGAAACTGCCATCAACGAAATTGAAAGCGCGCAGCGACAACTGAGAGAAAGCAGCGGTGAGAAAACGGCTGTGGCGGGTGCAACGATTCAGTAAGGAAGGTGCAGAAAATGACATATTCACGGGGAAAATTGCGGAGTAGCCGAATATTGGCAGTATCTGTAATAATCGGATTGTCGATTGTTATGGTCACCGGAACTGCAGCGGCAGAATCACCAATTGTCACGGCTACGAATAATTACAAAACAGCCATCGAGAAAATGGGTGCTCTGGGCGTCAATGATTTAGCGGCGAATTACCGTGCCGAAATGCGGCAGAGCTTCCTCGAAGAAGATCTGCGAGCGCTTTATATGCAGGCGAGATATCCAGGAACTCTCGTCACGGCGACCCCCGGCGCAGCAGAATTTTTGTGTGCGCCACAATACCAATATCGTGCGCTCAAAGATACGAGTGCATCCATTGCATTGGTTGGAACTACGGTTGGTAACCTTTCAGAACCAAACGGTGCAACTGGCATCAATCTGTTTGTGTATGAACTATTAACAGAGCGTAGTGGTCTTTCCGAAAACGGCGAAACAACTACAATTGATCTCACACCTCAACAGTTAGAAACACTGAATGCTTCAATCCGGTTTGAGCCGATGGCGCTCTCAGGACGGCTCGCGACTTCTAACACCTCTGGGCGTGTTGGCTTGTGTCCGGAAATGTTGAGCCGACGGGAAGTAAGCGACGAGCTTAACGATTCGCGTACAAAAGAGCATCAGGATGTGTGTGCCTGTGGTGTAGCCATTACACGCTCACAGGACTTCTACTTCCCGCTAGTTGCTGGAAATAGCCAGAACGAGAGTCTCGGTGGCGTGGTGGCTGTGGCAACATTTCTCAAAGACATTTTTCCGGTCTTCAACAAGGTTCTGGGGATCGCTGGCGACCGTATGCGCGAACGTGACGTGCGACGGGCAGTCTTTTCATATCTGAGTGATGTTGAGGTTAAGGCACGATTTGACCGCGCCACGGAGCACCTGCAAGGTGAGTTGCATAAAAATTACCGGGCAGAATTGACCGAAGCCGGACGTTCTTATTGGCAATCTTATTGTACCTATGCTGATTTAAGGCAGAATCTTTTGGGTTTGTTAGGTGAAGATATTGATCCTGTTTCATCGGCAAGGCCGCCAGCAAATAGCAGAAACGTCTGCGATCATATCCGATATCAGGCAGGTTTTGGTCAAAAATCCGACCAATCCAGCGATGAGGATACGTCACGCGAAGCACGCATTCTCAGTGTCTATAGTGAGTTAAAGACGAGTGCTGAAAAACTGGTAGAATCGGCTAGCGCTTATGATGAGTTTCTTGCCAGAGAAGACGGCGATATAATGAATGGTATCCGCAACCAGTACGAAAAATTACGAGATGCTGCCGATCCTAGTAAACGTACAAGCGCTGAAAAATGGATGAATCTCATCAATCAGACTCAATGGCTCGCAGAGACAATTGTTACAATTGACATCGAAAGTGCCAAATACAATCAGGCGCTTGAAACTGCCGAAGACTATTTCGCCGAAGACAAGTCGACGGAGTAAGCATTCAGGTACCATTAGAGGGGATTACCATGCGTACGATTATTGTCATTATTTTGATTTTCACAGGAGTACTATTTTACGCAGACATCGACTTGTTTGCGCAATTTACGAAACCCGAACAGTTTGAAGGTGCGGTTGACGACGAGTTGCGCCTCGAATCAAAGGTCATCCGAACAGATGAAGACGGCGGCGGTAATGAAACCCTGTTATCGCCAATGGCAATCACCGGTTCTCTGCGTGTCGACCTCAAACAAGGCCGACCGATGTATGTGCTGATTGATGACTATTATTATTGCTATGACAAAACGAATGAGTTGATCAGAGTGCCAGCGGGCTTCGTTTATGACATGGCTTCTATTCCTCGTCCTGCATGGGTGCTGTATCAGCCAGCCCGGTTCCCTGAAGCCTCTTTGGTGCATGACTGGCTGTATGCAATTGCGGAAGGAAAAGGGACCGAGGTGGAAAAAGAAATGCGGACCAAGGCTGACGATATCTTGCGCTCCATCATTGTCGAATCGGGCCGTGGCGAAAGGGCCGCGGCAACTGTCCATTTTGCGACCACCCGCTTCGGTGGTAGAGGATATGGATTGCCAGAAGATTTTCAGTTCTGGAATTTTGACACAGACGCGTATGCAACGCCAAGACCGAAACCCGCAAGCGGGTATGTGCAGGTCAACAACTGCCGAAATCTCTATTTCGAGGGTGGCGAAATACGCGACAATTGATGTTTGTGCCAGTGAGCTTGGCAACGTTCGACTTGGATCTGGGAGGGTGTTATTTCACCCGCTTGCCAAAGTCAGTTCTTGTTCAACCAACTCTATAATAGTTTTCTTGGGCTTGATCTTGTCCTGGCCCCTATAACTGAGCCACTTGATCCGTGATATTCTACGAGATGTGGAGTTGCTGGGAGTGCAAGGAAGAGATTTTCAGACGGCGTGTCGGTCAGCAGGTGTGAGCGATGCGACCTACTACAACTGGCGTAAATGCAATGGCGGTATGAAGAAGTGGCAGCTCTAGGAACTGAAAGGTCTGGAGAAAGAGCA
>JALEGM010000311.1 GCA_022763145.1 Aquisalinus sp.
CCGGCTGCTCAGGCTGCCTTTGCGCATCGGGCAAAAATGAACGGCCTTGCTCAACTGGGTGACTGGTCGCAAGAGCTCGAAAAGGCCGCCTGATCGAGTTATGGACCGTGATCTGATTTTCTGGCCGATCGCGGTCCACCTCTTGTTACTGATCTTCCTGTATGGCTGGCTCTCCTTGGTGCGCTGGCATCAGCGGGCCGGTAAACCTGTAGCAGCCCTTGAAGAGCGCATATCCGACAACCTCTCCAACCAGTTTGAAGCGCCGCTTCTGTTCTATGTGATTGTTGCGCTCCTCTGGGTGGAAAATATGGTCAGTGCGGTCGACATTGCACTGGCCTGGGCCTTTGCTATTGGCCGGTTGCTCCACACATCTGTTCATACACTAACCTCCACCGTTCTGATGCGCGGCGGTGTCTTTACCATCAACTTCCTCGCCATTTATGGTTTGTGGGGATGGTTCTTCTTCCGGATCTGGGAGTTGGGGTGACTAGTCATGAGTAACTGCCAGCTTTACCTCATCACACCGCCTGCCATTGCGGACCTGTCTGGTTTCTGTCAGCAGCTTGAACAGGTGCTGGCCGCAGCAAAGGGGACACCGGCAGAAATCGCCTGTCTCCAGATACGACTGAAAGATGCGGCCGATGAGGACGTCCTGGAGGCTGCGCGCAAAATTTTACCGCTTGCCCACAATTACGAATGTGCGGTTCTTATCAATGATCGACCTGATCTTGCTGCACAGGCGGGTGCCGATGGCGTGCATATCGGTCAGTCGGATATGGACTACGCCCAGGCACGTGCCTTGTTGGGGGCAGACGCATCCATCGGCGTGACCTGTCATAACTCCCGCCACCTCGCGATGGAGGCAGGTGAAGCTGGCGCCGACTACGTGGCGTTTGGCGCTTTTTATCCGACATCCACGAAAGATGTTACGCATCAGGCCGATCCGGAAATCCTCACAGCCTGGAGCCAGATGACAACCGTGCCCTGTGTTGCGATTGGTGGCGTCACACCTGAGAATGCGCGGCCATTAATCGACGCTGGTGCGGATTTTCTCGCTGTTTCCGGCAGTATCTGGAATCACCCGGCAGGGGCGGTTGCGGCTATAGAGGCATTTGCAGAAGTCCTGGCCGATACTTCAGCCATGTAAAAGTGAAAATAGTTAAAGCATTCGGTAAGTTGACGCTTATGGGGGAAGACCCGTATTCTGACTTTACAGGCTGAGCAAACTCATCGTCAGGAAGCCATGCGCTTATCTACATTAAGCCACGTCAGACCGGCCCGGTTATTCACGGCAGCGTTGGCTGCAATTACTCTTTCAATCTTGCCCGTCAGTATGACGGCGATGGCGCAGAGTGCGAGCCAGGCAGGCCTCGTTAGTGGCGGCACGCTTCAGCCAGCTATAGATGCCTGGCAGTCCGGTGATTATCGGCGCGCACGGATCATCGCAGAGCCTCTTGCCGATGCAGGCGATCCAGATGCGCAATACCTTGTTGGTATGATGTATCATGAAGGTCTGGGCGGTCCGGTCGACCAGCCCGGCGCCAGAGTGCTTTATGTCAAGGCAGCCATGGCAGGCCATGCCTATGCCCAGTACACATTGGGAGAGCTTGCCTATCATGGTCGCGGGGTAGAGCAGGATTTTCAGCGCGCTGCAGGCTGGTATAACAAAGCGGCGCAATCCAATCATGCATTGGCCATGGTGCGTATGTGCTACATGTACGCTGAAGGCCAAGGATTGCCGCGCGACCCTGACCGGGCAGCAGAATTATGTGACCGTGCCGCCAATACTGGCGAACGCGCCGGGCAATATCATCTGGGTCTTCTATATCTCACCGGCACCGGCAAGCCCTTGAGTTACCAAAATGCCGCTAACTGGTTTGAAAAAGCTGCCCGTCAGGGTGATGGAGACAGTCAGTACAATCTTGCGCTTATCCTCGAAGGGGGACTTGCTGGAGAAGCCCAGCCAGAGCAAGCTGCTTACTGGATGCAGGAAGCGACCAAGAACGGTGTGCTGCCAGCATTCACATCCATGGGCCTGCTGGCGTATAATGGTCGGGGTGTTCCGCAGTCGGACCGTGCAGCGGCTGACTGGTTCCGTCAGGCTGCTGAAGCAGGTGACCCTGAAGGGCAGTTCCTCTATGCGGTGGCATTGGCCGAAGGAACAGGTACGTCCCGTGACCTCGACCTTGCCTACTCATGGGCTCAGCGAGCTGTTGCTGCGTCGCAGGGTGAACCGGAAGAAATTCAGGCGGAACGCATCGGTTTGCGTGATCAGCTTCAGGAAATGATCTACACACGCCAAAACTCTGGTGCACCGACACAAATTCTCGCGCGCAACGACCCACCGGCTCAGTCCGTCGCAACGCAACCGGCTCAGCCTTTGTCTCAGACTCCTGCGCCTCAGCAACGTGCAAGTCTTCGTAATCCAGAACCTGAGCCTGAACCAGAACCCGAAATCGAGGAAGAAAAAGAGGAAGCCTCGAAGCCAAGACGCACCTTACGGGACTAAATGCCCGGTTTTCTGTAAAAATGTTCGCGTTGCGTTCGAACCTCGCTATGCTTTCCCTATGTCACGACCGATTCGAATTCTGGGTATTGATCCGGGCCTGCGTTGCGCTGGCTGGGGACTGATTGAGACGTCCTCTGGCCGGCTGACCTTCGTAGAAAGCGGTACTATCAAGCCAGACACGGCACAGGAACTGGCATACCGTCTGGCTGATCTGCACAAAGCTTTGCAGCAGCTGATTGAGCGGCTTGCGCCTGATATGGCGGCGGTAGAAGAGACTTTTGTGAATTCCAATCCGCGTGCGGCTCTGACGCTCGGGCAGGCGCGAGGCGTGTGCCTGGCAGCTCCTGCGATTGCTGGCGTGCCCGTGGCAGAGTATCCGGCCAACACGATCAAGAAATCTGTGGTCGGTGTCGGTCATGCAGGCAAGGAACAGGTCCAGGCGATGATCCGTGTGCTCTTGCCGATGTCCGGCAAGCAGGGAGCGGATGCTGCTGATGCGCTGGCAGTTGCGATCTGCCATGCGCACCATGCAGAGTTTACCCATCGGAGGTCAGCATGATCGGCCATCTGCAAGGTACAGTGCTGAGTATTGGGACGGAAACAGCCATCATCAATGTGGCTGGCGTGGGATATGAGATAAACGCCATGTCACGCACGCTGGACAGGCTCTCCCCGGGTGAAGCAGCATCGCTTTCCATCGAGACAATGGTGCGTGAGGACTTCATCCGCCTGTATGCGTTTACTGATGAAGCCGAGCGCCAGTGTTTTCGTCTCCTGCAATCTGTGCAGGGCGTAGGAGCCAAGGCCGCCCTTGCTATTCTGCAAGTGCTGACGCCTGCAGCTTTGCTTGACGCAATAACCGTTGATGACCATGCCGCGATTGCCAGGGCGCAAGGGGTGGGTAAAAAAATCGCCACGCGGATCACAACTGAGCTCGCTGGCAAGACGCCGGACCTGATGGCGCTCGTTCGTGGGCATCAGGGGTTGGGGGAAGTGCTTTCTGATAAATCCGCCCCAAACATTGCCAGCGAGGAAGCGCAGGTTGACAACACAGTAAAGGCGGATGCTGTCTCGGCATTGGTCAATCTGGGATATGACAGTTTCATTGCCAGGCAGGCCGTGGCTCAGGCTGTACAGAATAATCCGGAAGCTTCTGTGCAGGAACTGATTACGGATGGCCTGAAAAGGTTATCGCAATCATGATTGCTGCAGAAGACAACACTCGCCTTGTGGAAGGCTCACGACGACCTGAAGATGCTGACGCTGCATTGCGTCCCAAGCGTCTGGACGATTTCGTCGGGCAAGCCCAGGCGAAAGATAATCTGCGCATTTTCGTTGAAGCCGCAGCAAGGCGTGCCGAGGCGATGGACCATGTCCTGTTTCACGGTCCGCCAGGGCTCGGCAAGACAACGCTTGCACATATTGTCGCGAATGAGCTTGGGGTCAATTTTCGTGCGACTTCCGGACCCGTTATCACAAAAGCAGGTGACCTCGCCGCGTTACTCACAAACCTTGAGCCACGCGATGTTCTGTTCATCGACGAAATTCATCGCCTTACGCCTGCTGTAGAAGAAGTCCTGTATCCTGCGATGGAAGACTACGAACTGGACCTTCTCATCGGCGAGGGGCCTTCCGCACGATCCGTCAAGATTGACCTGCCGCGCTTTACTCTCATTGGTGCCACTACCCGAAGCGGTCTGTTGACCAAGCCTCTTCTGGATCGTTTTGGCATACCGGTACGTCTTGATTTTTATACGGAGCAAGAACTGGCGGGTATCGTTGCGCGTGGTGCTGACAAGCTCGGTGTTCAGATGCTGCCGGAAGGTGCACTGGAAGTCGCCCGTCGTTCCCGGGGCACGCCGCGTGTTGCGGGCCGTCTGTTGCGGAGAGTTTGTGATGTCGCGCTGGTAGAAGAGGCAGCGGTCATAGACCAGCGGGTGGCGGACCGTGCCTTAACACGTCTCGAAGTGGATGATCTGGGACTCGATATGCTGGATCGACGCTACTTGCGCCTCATCGCGGAACACTTCGGCGGTGGCCCCGTGGGCGTGGAGACAATCGCTGCCTCACTAGCAGAAGCACGCGATGCCGTGGAGGACGTGATTGAACCATTCCTCCTGCAGCAGGGGTTGATCCAGCGAACGCCGCGTGGGCGTCTGCTTGCACCGCGTGCCTGGAGCCATCTCGGACTTGCACCGCCAAAAGCGGCTACTGATCTGTTCGGAGACTGAGGATGCCTCTAGCAGGATATTCAGGCACGCCGCTTTTGAAAAAACTCGGCTACAAGGATGGGCAGAAGGCGCTGTTGCTGGGTGTGCCTCCGGAGTTGCCACAGCTTTCCACCTTTTCGGGTTTTGCCGCCTGCAAGCAGGTCAAAACCTGGCGCGGCCTTTCCGGTGGTCCTTATGATCTTATCCATGTCTTCGAGAAGCAGGCGAATAATCTTGAGAGTCATATAGACCCCTTGCGTCAGCACCTCGAACAAAGCGGCATGATTTGGGTCAGCTGGCCGAAAAAAGCCTCAAAAGTCCCGACCACTGTCACAGAGGATGTGATTCGCCGACTGGCTCTCGACAATGGCCTCGTGGATGTGAAAGTCTGCGCGGTGAATGAGGTCTGGTCGGGCCTCAAACTCGTTATCCCGGTCAAGGACAGGAAATGAACCAGCACAAGATCACTGTCCGTATTTATTACGAAGACACGGACATGTCGGGCATTGTCTATCATGCCAATTATCTGAAATTTTTTGAGCGCGGGCGTACTGAGGCATTCCGTCAGACAGGGCTTGGTCACGCGGACCTTCTCGAAATGTCCCCGCCGCTCGCTTTTGCTGCCAGGCGCATTAGCGTTGAATACATAAAGCCAGCCCGTATTGATGACCTCTTGACCGTCACTTCAACTGTCACGGAGGCGCGCGGTGCCCGCATGGTTTTCCGTCAGGAAATTCATAAAGGCGATGAGTTGCTGGCAACAGCAGACGTGCTTATTGCTTGTATCACACTGGAAGGAAGACCGGCACGCTTGCCAAAACAGGTTATTGAGTATCACCAGGCGCAGATCGCCGACGATAGCAATTAAATCCCCGTTATCCGGACTATTTCGCCTGTTTCCTGCCATAAAACCGGCTAGAGTACCTTCAGTCAAAGCGGATGGCACTGCATCAACAGCCGCCGCAAAAAACTGAAGGATTGCGGCTTTCCGGCAATGGTCATTCCTGCGCCGGGAGGCTATGGTTAATTTTGGGTAACAGCTAGCAGGTGAGGGGTTTCACTCCATGCAGATCGAAAATCTAGAAACAACAGTCAGTGGCCATCTGGGCGCAGATTTCAGCGTGCTTGGCATGTTCATGCAGGCAGACATCGTCGTTAAGGGGGTGATGATCATTCTCGCGATCGCCTCTGTCTGGTCCTGGGCGATCATGATTGACAAGTCTTTCACCCTGTCCCGGCTTAAGAAGAAAGCAGGCAAGTTCGAAGACCTGTTCTGGTCAGGCAAGCCCCTGGACGAGCTTTACATGAAAATGAAAGATCGTGCCGATCACCCCATGGCCAAGGTGTTTTCTGTTGCGATGGCAGAGTGGGAGAGAACTAAGGGTATGAGTAATACCGGTCTGGTGGTCAGTGCGCGTGACCGGATTGATAAGGTGATGAACGTCACCATCAATCGGGAATTGGAAAAGACCGAGAACCAGATGGGGGTTCTGGCGACGATTGCCTCCTCAGCTGTATTCATCGGTCTGTTCGGCACGGTTTGGGGGATCATGAATGCGTTTCAGGCGATTGCTATTCAGGGTGATACCAGTCTGGTTGCTGTTGCCCCTGGCATCGCTGAGGCGCTTTTTGCGACCGCACTTGGTCTGGTCGCGGCGATTCCGGCTCTGATCGGCTATAACCGTTACTCCGGCTCTATCAACTCTTATGCGTTACGCCTGCAAGGCTTTGCAGATGAGTTTTCCGCCATTCTTTCGCGCCAGCTTGATGAGAGGGCGAAGTAATGGCGATGCAATTGCAAGGCGGTGGCGGACGCGGCGGTCGAGGTCGCCATCGCCCGTTGGCTGAAATCAATGTGACACCATTGGTGGACGTGATGCTGGTGTTGCTGATCATTTTCATGGTCGCAGCACCATTGCTGACTGCTGGTGTTGAAGTGGATCTGCCGGATACTGATGCACAGGAGATCAGTGAGATTGTGGAGCCCTTGTCTGTTTCAATCACAGCGGATGGCACCATCTTTGTGCAGGAAACAGAGATTGCTTACGATAACCTCGTTCCTCATCTCCAAGCCGTGGCAGATGCAGGTTACGATCAGCGCATCTATATACGAGGTGACAAGGGCGCGACATATGATGATGTGGCAAAGGTCTTTGGGCGGATAAATTCTGCCGGGTTTACCAGACTCGCACTTGTGACCGATTAAGGGAGCTTTCTGCAGATCCCATGCGTTTCGCGATAGTCTCTTCCGTATTGCTGCATGTAGGCGCGTTCATGCTCGCCTATCTGTCGCTGCCTGACTTTCGCGACAATCCGTTGGTTGAGGTCATCATCCCGATTGAAATCCTCAGCGAAGCGGAGATCGCAGAAGAAACCTCTGTGCCCGAAACAACGGCTGCGCCTGAACCTGAGCCAGAAGCGCCCGAGCCGGAACCAGAGCCAGAGCCTGTTGCTCCGGAGCCAGAACCTGAACCAGAACCCGTGACGGAGCCAGAAGAGGTTGTGCCGCCTTTGCCGGAGCCTGAAGAAGCCCCTGTGGAAGAAGCACCAGAACCGGAACCTGAGCCAGAAGAGCAGCCAGAGCCCGTACAGCCGGAGCCAGAGCCAGAATCAGAGCCTGATCCTGACAATCTGGATCTGGATTTCCTGGAAGACGCCCTTAAGGATCTCACGCCAGACCAACAAAGAAATGCGCCGCGTGAGACACCAAATGCCGTTCCCGGAGAGCGCAATCAGGACCGTATTGGCCTTGGTCAGCAACTCACAGCGACCGAGTATGATCGCATCAAGGCGCATGTCGAATCGCGCTGCTGGAACACGCAGTCTTTTATAGGTGCCCCTGAACCCGAAAAACTGGTTGTACGGGTCGAGTTTGAATTGAATAGGGACGGCACGCTGGTTGGCAGTCCGACTGTCCTGAACCAGACGCAGATTGCTGTGTCCGGAAATCCATTCTGGCGTGTCGCGGAGCGCGCAGCCATTACGGCGGTACGTGAATGCGCACCTTATGATTTTCTGCCGGAAAGCAAATACGATGCTTGGCGCGAAATAATCCTCAATTTCAACCCCTCAGAAATGGCGGGATTGTAAGTGGTTGAGGGCCACAATACCGGGTAGAGACGTGCCAAAAGAATGTCATTATAGTGCAGCATGTCATGATTTTGCCTTGCTGCGACGATAAGCAGAGAAGAATAGAGACGAAGGTTACGAGATGGAACTGACGATGCGTGTTTTCAAATTTCTGGCTGTTTTGCTGTTTGGCTATGGTACTCTGGTGGCAACAGCATCAGCGCGTGTGGAAATTGATATCACCCGCGGCGTATCTGAACCAATGCCTGTTGCGATTCCTGATTACCTCTCAACTGGCAGCACATCGGAACCTTTGAGCCGTAATCTGACACAGATCGTTATCAGTAATCTGGAGCGCTCTGGTTTGTTCGCGCCAATTGATCAGCGCGCGTATGTTCAAAACCTAGAGTCAATTCATGAGCGCCCGCGCTTCGCGGACTGGCGTCTCATCAACGCACAAGTGCTGGTTGCGGGTGAAGTTATTCCGCTTGATGACGGTCGTATTCAGGTGAATACGCGGCTTTGGGATATTTACGGTAGCGAGCAATTGGCATCTATCGCGTTTAAGACGCCAGCGGATAACTGGCGCCGTGCGGCGCACAAAGTTTCCGACTTTGTTTATAAAACGATTACGGGGGAAGACGGGTATTTCGATACGCGTGTCGTTTACATCGCTGAGTCTGGGCCGAAAGTTGATCGGACCAAACGCCTCATGATCATGGACCAGGACGGTGCGAACCCTGTGCCCCTGACTGATGGGCTTGATTATGATGTACTGACACCCAGGTTCTCTCCAACCCAGCAACAGATCACGTATCTCGCCTTGTTTGATGACCGTCCGGCACAGGTGTACCTCTTCAACATTGCGACCGGCGAGCAGGAAGAAATTGGCAGCTTCCGTGGTATGACCTTTGCACCACGTTTTACGCCGGATGGTCAGAATGTTCTGATGAGTGTCGAGCGCAATGGCAATTCTGATATTGCCATTATGGATCTGCGCACCCGCCAGCAGCGCTTGCTGACAACGAACCCGGCAATTGACACGTCGCCATCCATGTCGCCGGCAGGGCGGCAGATAACATTCGCCTCTGATCGGGGGGGCTCGGAGCAGATTTACGTGATGAATTCAGACGGCACCAATCAGAGACGCATTACTTTTGGTGACGGCCGATACGGGACGCCAGTTTGGAGCCCGCGGGGCGATCTCATTGCCTTTACGCGGCAATATCGTGGCAGGTTTTATATTGGCGTCATCAGGCCAGACGGATCTGGCGAGCGCCTTTTGACAGAGTCTTACCTGGATGAAGGCCCAACCTGGTCGCCAAATGGTCGCGTCATCATGTTCTTCCGTGAAACGCGTCCAGGTGGGCCGGTTTCGCTCTGGTCTATTGACCTAACAGGTCAAAATTTACGTAAAGTACCAACGCCGGGGGATGCGTCAGATCCGGCTTGGTCACCGATGCTGCCGTAAAATGAGGTGGTAACGATAGGAATTTGTGAATTTCCGGCAAAGATTTGGCAACAAATCTCACTGGGATGTTGAAAGATGCGTTTTCTGGGAGTAGCCTACCAAATAGTGGTCGGCGCTATGGGGAGCGGATCATCAGTTTGGGGCATGGAGGGGAGCACCTTTCCGCCTGGGTTTATGGCAAATGGAGCTTAAGTAATATGCAAGTTAAGAAGATTTTGATGAGAGCAGGCATGGCGGCAGCGTTGTCCGCACTCGCGGCCTGTGCATCTAACAACACAACACCGGTAGCGGCTGAGAAGCCAATTGCACCGCGTCAAGCTGAGGCTCCAGCGCCTAAAGGTCCTGTTCCTGGCTCCCTTGAGGATCTTAAGCAGAATGCTGGCAACATGGTCTATTTCGATTACGACCAGTATACATTGACAGCACAGGCTGAAGCTGTTCTGCGCCGTCAGGCAGCATGGCTGAAAGAATACCCGGAAACTCGTATCCGCCTTGCAGGTAACTGCGATGAGCGTGGCACACGTGAGTATAACCTCGCGCTGGGTGCGCGCCGCGCTAATGCCGCCAAGGCGTTCCTTGCTTCTCAAGGCGTTGATCCAGCCCGTATTTCTACCATTTCTTACGGCAAAGAGCGTCCGATTGACCCACGCTCAAACGAAGCAGCCTGGTCCAAGAACCGGAATGCAACAACACTTCTTGTGACAACGGGTTCTGGCTCCTAAGCCTTAGGTTACAGGATTTCGTGATCCAAATGCGCTGGTCATAATTGCCAGCGCATTTTTTATGTCCGACGTCAGGTGCAAATCTGCCCTGAATTTAACGCAAAGTCTTGCGACACTATGCTAAATCCGGAACAATAAAGGCGAATAGAGGAAGTATCAGATGTCTTTATCCAGAAAATTCAAGGCAGCCCTCGCTGCTTCAGTTGCCCTGACCATATCCGCGCCTGCTTTCGCGCAATACGGTAATGACCGGGATACAGCAGACAGGCTGAGCCGGCTTGAAAGTGCTATTCAGGATCTGCAGGGCGTAGTCTATTCTGTTGAGCAAACAGCCTATGCTTCTCCGGATTCCATCTATCAGGATTATACGGCTGATAATTCGTACACAGGCAATATGTCTACACGGATTGGCCAGTTGGAGCGCGAGTTGCAAAACCTGACAGGCCGTATTGAGCAGGTAGCTTATCAGATCGAGCAAAACTCCCGTCGTTTGGATACGCTGACTGCAGCTATGTCATCTCCAGGAGTCAGCGCCCCTTTGTCTAACAGCCTTGGCGGTGAATCGTACGGTGAGGTTTATGATGAGAATACTTATTCATTAAATGATCAGCTAA
>JALEGM010000029.1 GCA_022763145.1 Aquisalinus sp.
ACCTTCATCCAGAATTATAAACTGACCGAAGATGACTTCCGGGGCGACCAGTTCAAGGATTGGCAGAAAGAATTACGCGGCAATAATGACCTGTTGCAGCTGACTCGCCCGGATATCATTCGCGATATGCACAAAGCCTACCTCGAGGCTGGCGCTGACATAATCGAGACGAACACTTTCTCCTCTACCACCATTGCGCAGGCCGATTATGCAATGGAAGAACTCGCCCGCGAGATGAATGTTGCAGGTGCAAAACTCGCCCGTGCTGCGGCGGATGAGTATGCAACAGACAGCAAACCACGGTTCGTGGCAGGCGCTATTGGCCCGACCAACCGCGCCGCCTCCCTGTCGCCGGATGTGAATGACCCAGGTGCGCGCAATGTAGACTTTGATGAGTTAAAAGGTGCGTACCGAGAGCAGATAGACGCGTTAATCGAAGGTGGCGTCGATCTTATTTTGCTGGAAACCATTACCGACACCGTCAATGCCAAGGCGGCGATTTTTGCCCTGGAGGAATGCGCCGCAGATACCGGCCTGAGGCTTCCGCTGATTATCTCCGTGATGATCCCCGACCAATCCGGGCGAACATTGTCAGGCCAAACGCCCGAAGCCTTCTGGACCTCCGTTCGCCATGCTGATCCGCTAGCGATCGGCGTAAACTGCTCTCTCGGCCCGGATCTGATGCGCCCTTATGTCGACCAACTTTCACGCATTGCAGACACATATATCTCAGCCTACCCCAATGCGGGCTTGCCCAACACAATGGGGGAATATGATGAAACACCAGACAGCATGAGTGTCCATATTACTGAATGGCTGGAAAGCGGCCTGCTCAACATCATTGGCGGCTGCTGCGGGACAACGCCTGCCCATATCGCAGCGTTTGCAAAGGCCGCCGCAGGGGTTAGTCCGCGCAAACCTGCAGAAGCAGACTTCTCTCTCTCATTGAGCGGCCTCGAACCCATGCGAATCGTTGCATAAAAAGACGTACAAAGATCAATTTCCATTTTGCTTGTAGAATAAAATGGATTTTTAGATAAAAATCCTGTAAGGTAAGTCGAGGAGAGAACACCCCCCGACATGCCTGATACTGGTCCTATTTTCTTTACGCTTGCCCTTTTCGCCGCTGGCGGCATTCTGGTTGGTGCCGCCGGCAGCCGCCTTGGCGCACCCATGCTTTTGATATTCCTGATGGCCGGGATGTTGGCGGGGCGCGAAGGGCCAGGTGGTATAGAATTTGATCAGTCTACCCTTGCATATTATCTCGGCTGCGCCGCCATCGCGGTCATCCTGTTTGAAGGAGGCCTTCGCACCAAGCCAAGAATTCTGAGGCAGGGATTGCGCCCAGGGGTTATGCTCGCTGTTCCCGGCACGGTTCTCACGGCCTTCATTGTGGCACCGGTCGCCATGTGGCTGTTCGATATGAACTTTGTCAGTGCTCTGCTACTCGGCGCGATTGTCTCCTCAACCGACGCGGCAGCCGTTTTCGCTCTGGCGGCGAGCGGGATCAAATTGCCAGAAAAGGTAGTCTCAACCCTTGAGGTTGAAAGCGGCTTTAATGACCCCATTGCGATCATTCTGGTTATCGGTCTTGTGGAGACATTGGCCGGACAGCCCTTGCAATCATGGGAATGGGTTGTGCAGCCACTCTACATGCTGGGCGCGGGTGCGATCGTCGGATACGGTATCGGGGTTCTATCTGCAGATCTGTTTCGCCATGTGAAGTTACCCGTCGGCCTGAAAGCCATCCTGACCCTCGCCCTTGGCCTGCTTGCCTTTGGCCTTGCAGACCTTATTGGCGGTAGTGGCTTTCTGGCGATTTATCTTACCGGCGTCACATTAGCCTGGCGTGCCCCGGTCGTGGCGGAAGATGCCGCGCCCGGCGTAGATGGTCTGGCCTGGCTCGCACAGACCGGGCTTTTCCTGATGCTTGGGCTTTATGTCACACCCTCACACATCGCTGTCGTTGCCTTGCCGGCTGCCATCACTGCAATCGCCCTGTTTGCACTCGCGCGTCCCGCTGCCAGTTTCCTTCTATTACTGCCGTTCAAATTCAGCACCCCCGAAAAAGCCTTTATTGCCTGGACGGGTCTGCGCGGAGCGACACCTGTTTTCCTCGGCATACTGCCTTTATTAGGTGGTGCCCCCAATGCGAGTCTTTACATTTCGGTAGCCCTCGCTGTGGTGCTTGTCTCACTCGTCGTACAGGGCTGGACAGCACCATTAGTCGCCCGCCAGTTACAGTTGTGTGAAACAACGGCCCCGCCTGACAGAGGGGAGGTGTTTTCCCGGCTCGGCTCAATGACTGTCGTATTGCTTGCAGGCGTCTGGTTCGCAGTCGCGAACTCCCCTGTCAGAGACATTTTCATGCAGCCTGAAACCAGCTCCGAACTGATTGCCATGGTGGATGCACCTGACATGATGAACGGCGGTGAGGAGAGCCTTATTGCCACGTTCCCGGCTGACTTTTCCGACCTGTCGATCTCCCAGCGTCAGCCTGTCTATGCCGAAGTTGTCGCTCAAGCCATGACGCAGGTGAACCGTGAAATCATGGTGGAGCGTGATGAGTTAATCGCTATGCTGAACAGGGAGCAGGCCGGGGAAGACCTCTCCCTTGAAGAACAAACCCGCCGCGACATTCTGGCCCGGAAATACAAGGGTCGCTATGGAGAGCCGGAAGACCTGCTCGCCCGTATCAATCAGATCCCGCCTTCCTTAGCCATTTCCCAATCTGTGCTGGCAACAGGCTGGGGCGGTGCAAACGGCCTGATGCAGCGAAACGCCATTTTCGGCGGACGGGCCGGCGCAAACTACGAAACCATCGTTGAGGCGGCTCGGGACTATGCAATCCTTCTCAACTCACATGCTGTTTTTGCTGAATTCAGGGCACAGCGTGAATTCATACTTGAAGCAGATGATGAGGTCACGTCCGGCACCGCTCTATCCGCCTATGTGGGCGGTTACATTTCCGGGAATGCAGAAGAGTATATCAGTGCCATCAATGACCTGATCCGATCCAACGATCTAGGGCGCTACGACAGGCCAGCCAAGACCACCACCTAACCGCGATTAGGGGTTTTGTCCGCACCGGCTTTCCTGCTATCAGAACCTTTCGTTTTGAGAGAGCCCCTTTTTCATGAAGACCGAAACCGCGCCTGAAAAGATCAACAAAACCTGGCTGAAAGACTATCAGCCACCAATTTACGGAATCCGCCACACGCGGCTCGAGTTTGACCTCTCTCCTCAAAAAACCAAGGTATTGGCCCGCTTACAGATTGGGCTGGCTCCGGATCGCGCTGAGGGAGAGCCGCTCATCCTTGATGGTGAAGGCCTGGACCTGATTGCCGTCAGGATTGACGGACAGGAACTGACCGATGATCAGTATCAGGTCACCAAGGACAAACTGATTATCCCGCGCGTCCCTGTCAGCTTCACCCTTGAGACAGAGGTTTTCATCAATCCGGCAGGCAATACGGCTCTTTCCGGCCTGTATATGTCTAACGGCATGTTCTGCACCCAGTGTGAAGCGGAAGGCTTCCGAAATATTACATACTATCAGGACAGGCCTGACGTTCTGTCCACGTATGATGTTAGAATCGAAGCTGAAAAAGCTTCCTATCCGGTCCTGCTGGCGAACGGCAATCCTGTTCAAAGTGGTGATTTGCCTGATTCAGATGAGCGCCCCGGCTGGCATTTTGCAGAATGGTCCGACCCACACCCCAAACCCTGCTACCTTTTTGCTCTTGTGGCAGGCGATCTTGCACATGTTGAAGATCAGTTCACAACGAAGTCAGGCCGCGACGTCACGCTGCGCGTCTTTGTCCAACCGGAGAACGTCACGAAATGCGATTACACGCTGGACGCCCTGAAACGCTCAATGGCCTGGGACGAAACTGTCTTTGGACGTGAGTATGATCTCGACATCTTCATGATTGTTGCCGTCGACCATTTCAATTTCGGCGCCATGGAGAACAAGGGCCTCAACATCTTTAATTCGGCCTATGTGCTGGCTAGCCCGGAAACAGCAACCGATACGGATTATGAGCTTATCGAGGGGATCGTGGCTCATGAGTACTTCCATAACTGGTCTGGCAACCGCGTCACCTGTCGGGACTGGTTCCAGCTCTGCCTGAAAGAGGGCTTCACTGTCTTCCGCGATCAGGAGTTTTCGGCGGACCAACGCTCGCGAGCGGTACAACGTATCAAGGACGTAAGACGTCTCTGGCAAGCACAGTTCCCTGAGGATGCTGGCCCCCTCGCCCACCCTGTGCGCCCGGAAAGCTACATCACGATAGACAACTTCTATACCGCAACGGTCTACAATAAAGGCGCAGAACTCGTGCGCATGATGAAAACCCTGATTGGTGAAAAAGACTTCCGTCGTGCAACGGACATTTATTTTGACCGGCATAACGGCGAGGCCGCTACAGTTGAGGATTTTGTGATCTGCATGGAAGAAGCAAGCGGGCGCGACCTGACGCAATTCCGCCACTGGTATTCCGATGCGGGAACACCTGAAATAGAAGTCACCGATAAGTGGGATGATGGATCTTACGAGCTAACACTTCGTCAGAAGACAGACCCAACGCCGGACCAGACCGAAAAACCGGCGCGACATATTCCTGTTAAGCTAGCTCTAATCGGTAGCGATGGTCCGCTAACAGAGGAATGTCTGGTTGAACTTGAAACAGATACTAAAACCCTCAACTTCGCTGATCTGAAGGAAAAGCCTGTTGCTTCCCTCATCCGGGGTTTTTCAGCCCCAGTACGCCTCAAACAATCGCTGGAACTGGAAGAGCGCTTGCGCCTCATTCAGGCTGATACAGACGCTTTCAACCGTTGGTCGCAGGCGCACTTACTGGCACAAGACCTCATCAAGAGTTTCGCCGGACAAGGTAATATCATTCAGGTTGAAGAAGCTGTGTTCGCTTACGCCAACGCAGTAGGGTTGATCCTGCAGGATGCAACATTGGAACCGGCTTTCAAGGCCGAAATCCTGCGCGTTCCAACCGAGAGTGATATCGTCCGTACGGTTGGGGAGATCGACCCCGAAGCAATCCGTACTGCCCGCAAGACATTCCGTTCCGGTCTGCTGAAGCAGTTAAGACCTCTGCTTCTCGAGACATACGATGCAAACCGGACAGAGCCTCCTTATTCACCTGCCGCGGATCAGGCGGGACAACGCAGTCTCAAAAATACGGCCCTTGCCCTTCTAATGGCTGCCCCGGACGATGAAGTCATGTCGCTGATCCTGAATCAGATCGACGGCGCCGATAATATGACCGATGAGGCGGCGGCAGTTTCCCTTGCGGCAACGGCAGACCGACCAGAGCGCAGCCACGTCATCGAGAGTTTTTACCAGAAATGGCAACATGAAACGCTTGTCGTG
>JALEGM010000030.1 GCA_022763145.1 Aquisalinus sp.
GTTGGCACACGGCTCATCATGTTGAGAGCAACCACGCGCAAGTCGTCGATGCCGTGACACTGGTCGGCGTGGTCATGGGTGTAAAGAACGGCGTCCAGACGACCACATTTTGCCATCAGAAGCTGCTCGCGCAAATCTGGCGAGGTATCAACGAGCACCGTTGTCAGTTCGCTGGCGTTCCAGCCCTTTGTTTCGTGCGCGCGCTGAACCAGCAGGGAACAACGCATACGCCGGTTTCTAGGCTCGGAAGGGTCGCAAGCTCCCCAATTGCCCGTCCCGTCCGGACCGCCAGGTCGTGGTACGCCGCCGGAAGAACCACAGCCGAGAATGATGGCACGGAGCTTCATATGGCTGACACCTTCGCGCGATCTGCCCTGGCGAACAGGCAGAAGAAATTGTCCGTGGTGATCTGAGCCATCTCTTCCGGGCTCACGCCTTTAATCTCGGCAAGTTTCTCAGCCACATGGACAACATGGGCCGGTTCGCAGCGTCGCCCGCGATGCGGCACGGGCGCGAGATACGGGCAGTCTGTTTCGATCAACAAACGCTCCAACGGTACCATCTGCGCAATCTCGCGCACATCATCTGCTGTCTTGAAGGTCAGGATACCGGAGAAAGACACATAAGCGCCAAGCTCTAGCGCCTTTTCCGCCAGCGCCTTGCCGGAGGTGTAACAATGCATGAGCAGTGGCAAAGGCTGCACGGCACTTGCTTCGGTCAACATGGCCTGCGTGTACTCGTCCGCATGGCGCGTATGAATGATGAGCGGCAGTTGTGTTGTCTGTGCCGCCTCAATGTGAGCCTGGAAGACCGGCTGCTGGTCCTTCAGCTCCGAATACTCATAATACAGATCAAGACCGCACTCGCCGATGCCAATCGCCCCGGACTGTTCTGCTAATTCAGTCAGTTGTGCAGCTGTCAGATCAGGATAGTCCTTGGCGTGATGCGGGTGAACGCCGACGGAATGCCAGATGTTATCGTGCTTGTTGCTGATGGTCTGAATAGCCGTTTGCGAACTAAGGCGGTCTGAAATGGCGAGCATCGCCCCGACTCCGGCTTCCCGAGCACGCTGGAGGACTTCCGCCAAGTCATCCTCATACTTCTCACCATGGAGGTTTACGTGACTGTCAACGAGCATCAGGCAGCTTCCTTCAGGATTGCCCGGCTGCGAATACCCATGGTGAGGACGAGTTGCCCCCTGTCTGTATTCAGGGCATCGCCGGTTTCGATGAGACGCTTCAGTTCTTCCCAGACGCGAACCAGAGTGGCAGGCGATGCCGTGGCAAGGTGTGATGTATCCGCGACCGCTTCTTGACTGGCAAGACGCCGCGCCTGTTGGCTGATTTTCTGTAACAGGATTGTACGGAAACTGCGCCAGAGTGTATCGGCGGCCTTCGGCGCAAGTTTATCAGCAAAACCATGCAAGCCGGCCCTGGTTTCAAGCGCTGCGATAAAGTCATCAGCGAGTGCTGCGGCCTCCAACCCCTCACCTTTGGCAAGGTGCAAGGCATAGCCGGGTCTGCCACCACTGATACCTGCAATGTTACGCGCTTCGTCAGGAGATAGCGCTGCGTCATCGACAAGGAACATTTCGACAGTCTCCTCCGGCAGTGGCTGCAGAGAAAGAGAGCGGCAGCGAGACTTGATTGTCGGCAAGAGCCTGCCTGGGGCATTGACGAGCAGGAGCACCAGCGCGCCTTTCGGCGGCTCTTCCAGCACCTTCAGGAGCGCGTTGGCAGCGTTCCGGTTCAGGTCATCGGCGCAATCTATGATCGCAACGCGCCTGCCTGTCTCGCTCGTGCGGCCCATATCTGAGATAAAGTCACGCACAATTTCTACTGATATTTCAGTAGCATAGCGTTGTTTCTTCTCATCCCACTGGCGCTCCAGAACGAACAGGTCCGGATGAGCCTTCTGGTTGACCAGCCTGACAGATTTAGATTCCGATGTGACTTCCAGTGTATCGTCATCTGTGAAACTGCCGGGCCCGGAGAGTACAGCCCGTGCGAGACGATAGGCCAGTGTTGCCTTGCCGATACCCTCAGGCCCGGTAATCATCCAGCCATTGCTGAGCGCGTTCGAGGTGATCAATTGACGCAGAAATTTTTCCTGTCGGTTATGACCCACAAGGGTCAGTCGCTCATGTGGTGGCAGGATGTCCTCTCGCTCTTCTGTCATGAACCAGCTCTTTCTGCCAGCCATGCTTCAATGCAGCTGACCATTTCCATGGATACATTGTCCGGAGACTGATCGGCGTTGATGACCCGACAACGCTCTGGTTCATTCTTCGCTATACTCAGGAAAGAAGCGCGCACCTTTTCATGGTACTTCACACCCTTTTTCTCGAAGCGGTCCTCTCCTCCGCGAACTCTGGCACGCTCAAGTCCTGCAGCGACAGGCAGGTCAAAAATCAACGTCAGGTCAGGGATTGTAGAGCCGACAACAGCGGCCTCAATCTGCAACAGGGATGACATATCTATACCACCCGCACCGCCCTGATAGGCTCTGGTCGAATCCATGAACCGATCACAGAGCACAGTCTTTCCTGCATCAAGCGCTGGCCGGATAGTTCGAGCCAGATGTTCTGCCCGGGCTGCATTCATCAGGAGGCATTCGCTTATGTCTGTCCAATTATCTGTATCGCCTGTGACGAGTAACTGCCGCACCTGCTCTGCTTGCGGTGCACCACCCGGTTCTCGTGTTGTCAGGACGTCATGATCTACATCCGCGAACCAGGAAGCCAAAGTCGATATCTGCGTTGACTTTCCAGCGCCTTCGACGCCCTCAAATGTGATGAATATGCCAGACATTGCTACTCAATATCAGCCGCACTTGGCGGTGTCAGCAGCGCGCGTGCGCCTTCGGCCAGCTTCCCGAACAGTCCGACGCCGCGCACCTCCTCACCGGTAAATAAGGGGTACTCTTGTGCCTCCTCACCCGGCAACTCGACGCGCAATAAAGCCACCTGCTGATTGGCATCGAGCGGCGCTTTCAAAGGTCCGATGTAAACAAGCTCTGCTCTGGCACCAGCCAACTTGCGGCGGTGCATTGTATAAGACACATCATTTCTAACTATCAGGGATACGGTGTCGCTTTGCCCCATAAAGACTTCCGCCTGCCCCACGGCATCACCTGCCGAGAAGAACTTACGCGTGTCAAACTCGGAAAATGCCAGACCCATGATGCGGTTCGCCTCACTGGCACGCTCATTCATGCTGGATAGTCCTGCAAGTACCATGATGCGGCGTTGCCCATCGACCATGGCAGAGCCGACCACGCCAAAACCCGCCTCTTCGGTGTGACCGGTTTTCATGCCTTCAGCACCGTCAAACCCGGTAATCAATGGATTACGGTTTTGCTGGGTTATGTCCGACCAGGTAAATTCAGGAAGACGAAAGAACTCGGAATACTCCGGATACGTGTGAATAATATGCCGGGCCAACCGCGCCAGGTCCTGCGGGCTCATCCGTTGTCCGGGATCAGGAAGGCCGGTAGGGTTGGCGAAACTGGAATCATCCAGCCCCCACTCTGCAGCTTTTTGATTCATCAGAGCCACAAATTCAGCCTGATCAGCAAGTTGGCTTTCATCGTCAATACGCCCAACCATCGGCGCTGTCAGATTCTGAGCGACGACAAGGCAGGCATCATTTCCCGAGGCGACAATCATACCCTTTAGCAGGTCGCGCACGGCGATTGTTGTATCAACAAGCACGAACATCTTGGAGCCACCAAGCCGCCACGCTTCTTCACTGACATAGAACTCTGTATCGAGACTGATCTGGCCACGTTGTAAGGCATCAAAGACAACCGCCACCGTCATCAGCTTGCTCATAGAAGCCGGCGGGATCGGCACATCGGCATTCTTATCGTAAAGCACCACGCCACTTGCATCATCAACAATGATGGCGTGCGTTGCTTTGGTGCTGAAATAACGTTCAGAAGCGGATGCAGGCAGAGCAGCCACTGCAAGTGAAACGATAGAAAAGATAATTGTCGCAAAGCGCGCGCGCATGAAACCAGACTTTACAAGCGAGAATGAGACTCTCTTATAAATTGCTTGTTAGAGCTGGACAATACGCGCATCCGTAAAGCCTTCGCTTTTTGCCTCACTCAGCGCTGCTTCAGCCTCTTGTTTGGTTGCAAAAGGCCCAAGACGCACCCGGTAAAGCCAGCCACCACCATTTTTCGCAGCTCTTTGTGACCGGACAGGCTGGCTGTCCTCAAACAGGGCGATAGCCTTATCTGCATTACTGCGCGCTGAAAAAGAAGCGACCTGCACAACGAATCGCCCGGCAGAGGAGTTTTTAGACTCCACCACAGCCTTCGTATTCTGCACAGAAACAGGACGTTTTGTAGCGATCGGCGGGTCGATGGTGCTGACATCAGCCAGATTTTCTGCCGGGATTGCCGTTTCCACAACCATCTGCTCTGCCTTGGCAACAGCAACTTTAGCATCCCGAATGAGGGCAGCATCAAGGTCTGCTTCGGAGGCTAGCGGCTTCGTCACAGTAATTTCAGGACCGGTAGCAATGCGTGTTCTGACAGTGTCGTATTGCGGGTTGGCCTGAGTGCTTGCTGCATGAGTAACGCGCGCCAGTCGACCATTATGGAAAGCTTCCGGTTCGCCCAGCGCAAGAATGGCATCATCAAGGCTGGCCTCACCTAAATATTCAACGCGCACACGCGCCAGGCCATCATGACGGTACCCCAGTTCCTCAGCCGCAGCGCGGGACAGATCAATCACCCGGCCATGGGCAAAAGGACCACGATCATTCAGCCGCAGGTTGAGAGATTTTCCGTTCTCCAGATTGGTAACCCGAACGATGGACGGGAGCGGTAATGTCGGGTGCGCAGCGGTCAGCCGGTTCATGTCGAAGATTTCGCCATTCGCGGTCTTGCGCCCGTGGAATTTTGGTCCGTACCAGGAGGCAACGCCCTGGGCGTCATAATCTTCGTCAACTTCGGGGTAATACCATATACCAGCAACCTTGTAAGGATTGCCGATCTTGCGGTGCGGATTTGCCTCACCATAAGGGTTCGTCCCCGAAGGTTGCCCGCTGGTGCCGGCAATGGAAGATGGCGCTGGTGGCAAGGTATCATTCGAGGCACAGGCCGCCACGAGTAGTAACCCAGAGACTGCGAGGCACCCATGGCGAAGACGGGAAAAAAGCGGCATCATCAACCTTTCCAGATCATAAAACTGGCTTACTTTTCATTCAGATCTCTTACCAGACGGTTAACCAAATATTGGCGACACGTTTCAACCTCGGATGAACGCATTGAGGGCTTGTTTTTAATGCAGGCCAGCGCTAGACCCTTCCTTCTGATCGGGCAGGTGGCTGAGTGGTCGAAAGCGGCGGTCTTGAAAACCGTTGGGCGTTTGCGCGTCCCGGGGGTTCGAATCCCTCCCTGCCCGCCA